>NZ_LKGQ01000014.1:0-108872 GCF_001401785.1 Pseudoalteromonas sp. P1-16-1b
TTGCGCTGCTAAAACAGATGATGTATTTAACGCGCTGTAATTAATTAGATTTGAGTAAATAAAAAGGCACTTTACAGTGCCTTTTTTATTTTTAATTACCGTTTTCTCAATACTGGCTGTATCAGTTAAGCTTTATCGATATTTAACATGTCATCATGCTCAGCCATATCCCAAGGTAGTTCGCCGGGGCTGTTACCTAAAAAGTGTAAGTAGTTCTCAAACTGATCAAGAATATCCTTCACAATATCATCTTCATTGTAGCCATAAACATCGTACGACAGACCACCACGACGTAAAAACACGTCGGCCTTATAATACATTTCAGTATTGTCGTTATCAGGGCGCAGCTCTGAGTAAGCAAAGCTCGGCATAGGGTGCTCGGTAAGGCGAATGTCATAAACAAAATCAACATGCTCATGGCGTAGTACAGTTAAATGAGCGCGTCCTAAATCAGTATCAAATTCCACCACAGCATGCCATTGTCGAGATTTAAATTCTGCTTGTACGGCTTTCATTGCCTCAACGACTACGCTACCAATAAAAGTATGTACTTTTTCTTTATTGGGGTAATTAACCATAGCCGCTAAACGGCGTTTCCAATGAGATAGATCAATATTACGACCATTAAGTGAATGTGCTTGTAGGCTGGTATCGCGATGGCCTTCAATTCTTAGCGCTCGCCAAAGCCCCGCAGTGGCAATTAGCATAATGATAGCAAAGGGTAAGGCACTGGCAATGGTCATGGTTTGTAGTGCACTTAAACCACCTGCCACTAATAAAACAGCCGCCACAGCGCCTTCAAGCACCGCCCAAAACACCCGCTGCCATGCTGGCGTATTAATATTTCCACCTGAAGCGAGTGAGTCGATTACCAAAGAGCCGGAATCAGACGAGGTAACAAAAAAGGTAACAATTAAAATAACCGTGAGTAGCGAAATAAAAAATGAGAGCGGTAACACTTCAAATAATTGAAATAACGCGACGGCATGATTTGCTTGTACATCACCAATGAGCGTATCAAAGCCTTCATTCATTATTAAATTCAGTGCTGTATCGCCAAACACTGAGAACCATAAAAAAGTAAAAATAGTAGGAACTAACATCACGCCAACAACAAATTGTCTGATGGTTCTGCCGCGGCTAATTTTTGCGATAAACATGCCGACAAACGGCGCCCACGCAATCGTCCAGCCAAATATAAATAAAGTCCAGTTACCAATCCAGTCACTGCGGCTATAAGCTTGTAAGTTAAAGGTGCGCTCAACTATGCCACTAAGATAACTACCAGTATTTTGTAAAAACGACTCTAAAATATGAATCGTTGGGCCAATAAAAAATACAAAGGCCATTAATGAAACGGCTAAGGTCATATTCACGATTGATAAACGTTTTACCCCTTTATCCATTCCGGCAACTACAGAGAGCGTTGCTGCGGCGGTAATAATAGCGATTGCTGAGATTTGTACTGTGGTATTAATAGGAATATCGGGCCATAAGTAGTGTAGCCCCGCATTAATTTGAGTCACCGAAAGTCCGAGCGTGGTCGCAATACCAAATAAGGTGCCTAGTATGGCAAATACATCAACGGTATGGCCTATAGGGCCATATATTTTATCACCAATAAGTGGATACAAGGCCGAGCGAATAGACAATGGCAGACCATGACGAAAGGCAAAATAAGCCAGCACTAAACCAACAATTCCATAAATAGCCCAAATATGAAATCCCCAATGGAAAAAGGCAATTTGCATTGCTTGCTTAGCGGCATCCACGGTTTCAGCCGCACCCGATGGCGGGGATGCGTAATGCAGTACTGGCTCGGCTACACCAAAATAAAGTAGCGCTACGCCGTAACCGGCAGAAAATAGCATGGCAAACCACTCACCAAAGCTGTATTGCGGCTGTGCATGATCGGGGCCTAGTTTTATATTCCCCCAACTGGAGGCGGCGACACACACAATAAATACCAAGAAAATAGCGACTGATAACATATAAAACCAGCCAAAGGTTTCTGTTATCCACGCAAGGGCAACACTAAATGCCTGACCTGCGAGTTCAGGGTTACTACTTGTACCAATGACCAAGAGTAGAATAATAAATACTGCAGGCAAAAATACAGGTAGCAAAATAGTTGAGCGTAAAGCAGTTTTTGTCATATTAATCCTTAATATTAATTGCTAACTTTCAAGTATGCTTGCCTACCTTATTATATATTCCGTTTATTGGCTAATTCAGTTGCTTGATTTATATACTTTAAAAAGGAGGGTAAAAGTTAATTTATAGGTGTTAGCAAATTGAAAATCATACTTTTTAATCCGGCTGTCAGTGACGAGTAGCCCTGTGTAATTTCATCGGCGTCTAACTCAACTCAGATAAACGTTTATAACTTAAAGCTATAAGCTTTTCTCCCAATTGCATTGCTTTACTAAGTTAAACCAAGGGCTGGTAAACTCTTTAGCGGTAATTGGCTCAGGTAGGGTTAAAGTAACATCAAGCTTTTTAGCTAGATAATGTGCTACTAGCTGTTTCATTTTATCGCTTTCTAATTGCTCGTAAGCTGCTTGCAGCTGATGTTTATCTTTTTGACTTATGAAATCGCCAGTTAAATTTTTGTAGCCTAATTCAAGCCAAAGTAGCTGTGCTTGTTTAGCTTCGTTGGGAAATGCATGGGTTAAAGTTGCCGTTGGAGTATAGAGACGTTCAAAGTTAAGCTGATGTTCTTGAATTAAAAAGACCATTAATAAATTGAGCCCGGTTGAGATTTGCCCCGCGCGTTTATCAATATTTTGGTTAAGGCTTAACGCACTTCTAAAGTAGCGCTCAGCCTCAGTAACATTGCCTTCATCAAGCGCTAAGTAGCCCAAGTTACTTTTTATAAGTGCTGTTATATTAGGAAGCTTTAATTGCGTGGTGAGATCAAGATTATTTAAGTATAAAGCACGCGCTTTAGCAAAGTCATTTTGCGAGCGAGCAACCAGCGCCATACTGTTGGTGAGTGTTAATCGTTGGCGATCGTTGTGCGCATATTTATAAGCACATTTGAATGAGATCTGGGCATCGCTTAAGTATTCAGCATGGCGTAGCCATATTCCCAAGGCACTCATTATGGTGGTCAATTTTTGTTTGAAGTAGTCAGCTTGATGATGCTGAAATATTGCGTCAATCGATTTATAAAGCCGATCGTAATGACTTGTGGGCACGGCTGTTCGGGCATAAAGCAAGTGCCAGCGGATAAATAGCGCAACAGGAGCTGTATTTAGTTCTTTGAGATTTTCAAGAATGATTATTGATTGTGCGGGATTAACAACAAGATAATCTTCGGCTTCGTTAAGTTTAGCTTCAAACGATGTAAAATCATTAGCCATAGCCTGCGTTGAACCAAATAACACCAACCAACCTAAAACGAAAAGGCGCAACAACTTATCCTCGATAATCGAATTATGCGTTTATTCACTATAGATGCAGGTATCTAACAAAGCAACGCGATTAAAGGGTACAGGTTTGTGAGAAGGTATTTTAAAAGCACTAAAAAAGCCCTAAACCTATACAAGCTTAGAGCTTTTTCTGTATGTAATTAAATTTTAGCGAATACACTTAACTTTAATGTGATGTTGGGTTTCGTTTTACTCAACCCAATCTACGTTTAATATTAACCTGCTTAGCGCATACAGCTAAAAACTCACAACTGCTTTTTAATCATCAATTGAGCGAAGCAGAGCGTTAATGCCTACTTTTTCGCGTGTTTGTTGATCAACTTTTTTCACAATAATCGCAGCGTATAAACTATGCGTGCCATCTTTTGAAGGCAGAGCACCTGGAACCACAACAGCACCAGCAGGTACGCGACCATAATGAATTTCACCGGTTTCACGGTCATAAATACGGGTACTTTGGCTAATGTAAACACCCATTGAAATAACCGCACCTTCTTCAACAATAACGCCTTCAACAATTTCTGAACGTGCGCCAATAAAGCAATTGTCTTCAATGATGGTAGGATTTGCTTGTAGCGGCTCTAAAACACCGCCTATGCCCACACCGCCTGATAAGTGTACATTCTTACCAATTTGAGCACATGAACCTACAGTGGCCCATGTATCAACCATAGTGCCTTCATCAACGTAAGCACCAATGTTTACATACGATGGCATTAGTACAACATTTTTCCCTACAAAGCTGCCTTTACGGGCAACGGCGTTGGGTACTACGCGCATGCCGCCTTGTTGAAACTGTTCTGGTGTGTAGTCGCTAAATTTAAGCGGTACTTTGTCGTAAAATTGATTTACGCCATCATTCATTGGCTGGTTTTCACGAATTCTAAATGAAAGTAGCACGGCTTTTTTAAGCCATTGATGAACAACCCATTCGCCAGAAATTTTTTCTGCAACACGCGCTGCGCCACTATCTAATAGCTCAAGTGCATCAATAATTGCTTGTTTAACATCGCTTGATACGGTTGTTGGGCTAATGCTGTCGCGGTTATCCCACGCATTTTCAATCATGGTTTTTAAATCTGACATAGTGTCCTCTTATTCAATTTCGGCGTTGAGTTTTTTACGTAATGCCTGATGAATTTTTGCTTGCTCTTCATCAGTCAGCGATTGATATTCGTTATTAGATACCACAAAGAAATCTTCTGCGCGCTCGCCTACCGTGGTAATGCGTGCGGCATGTATGTGGAGTAAGTAAGCTTGAAAAACCTCGGCTATTTTAGTTAACAGCCCAGGTATATCAACCGCTTGAATTTCTATTAAACTACGGTCCTTACGAGGGTGCGGGCGCAGTACAATTTTTGGTTTAATATTAAAGTCTTTAAAGCGTTGTGAACGGCTCTTTTTAAAGCGTATTTTTTTACGTGGATCACTTAATGCTTGCTCTAATCCGCGTTTAATCGATTGCGCACGGCTACTGGCAATTGGGTCTCCGCTAACTTCTAAAATAACAAAGTTGAACAGTACGTAGCCATCTTTGGTGGTCAGTACTTGGGCGTGTTGAATTTGTGCTTTTTTAGAGCCAATAACACTGACTAATCGAGCAAATAGCGCACCTGAATAAGGACTATATGCAAATACTTGGGTGCCGCCATGCATTGCTTTATTTGAGACAATAACACTGGGTAGGCTCAAATCGGTGCATTTTAGTAAATGCTCCGTATGCCACGAAATCTGTTGCTCACTAAAAGCGGTAAAGTAATTGGCTTTAAAGCGGCTCCAAATTAAGTCAATTTGATCTTCATGGTAATGCAAATTAATCAAGCGCTGTTTAGCTTGATGCTTTTTATCTCGAATTTGGTCGCGTTGATCCATAGGATTTTCAAGCCCAAGGCGCAAAGCACGTTGTGTATGCAAGTAAAGCTCGCGTAGTAGAGTGTTTTTCCAGTCATTCCACAAGTTGTCATTAGTGGCGCGTATATCGGCGACGGTTAAACAATAGAGATAATCGAGCTGGCGCTCTGTTTTTACTCGCGATGCAAAATCTTTTATTACGTCTGGATCGTTTATATCTTTACGCTGCGCCGTTACCGACATGAGTAAGTGGTTACTAACAAGCCAAGAAATTAACTTACCATCTGATGATGCAAAACCATGCAATTTAGAAAAAGCAATGGCATCAACAGCGCCCAGTTCAGAGTGATCGCCCCCACGGCCCTTAGCAATATCGTGGAAAATACCGGCTAAATACAGTAGCTCTGGTTTATCCATACGCGTAACGATTTCGCTGCAAATTGGGAATTCGCTAATCCCGGTTTTATCAAAATACTGATAAATATTATTGATCAGCTTGTGGGTGTGTTCATCAACTGTGTAGGCATGAAACAAATCAAACTGCATTTGGCCAAAAATATTTCGCCACTGCGGCAAATAGGCGGCAATCATGCCGTGTTTGTGCATCAGCGTAAAAGCACGTCCCATGCCATTAGGATGCTTTATGATTCGTAAAAAAGCTTCTCGACAGGCTGCGTAGTCTTGTAGGTCGCCTAATAAACGGCGACGAACTTGGCGAATAGTGCGAATTGTGCTTGGGTATATATGGGTAATTTCAGGGTGGTCAGCAATATGCTCAAACAACACAAAAAGTTGATCGCGTCTAAAGAATACAGACGGACTTTTTACCCGAATTTGATGGCCAACGCGCTCAAAGTTACGATCAAGCTCTTCAACGGTAGCTTGACTGCTGTCTGGCGAAATACTTTGCTCAAAGTACGAAAGCAACATTTGGTTAAGCTCACGTACTCGGCTCATGATTCTGAATAAACGCTTCATCATGCGCTCAACCGAGGCTTTACCATCGCTACCAAAACCTAAAATTTCTGCAGCTTGGGGTTGATGATCAAACAATAAGCGGTTTTCTGAACGTTCTGCGGCTAGATGCAATGCAAAGCGAATATTCCATAAATTTTCAAGACACTCTAACAGCTCTTGATATTCCTCATGGGTCAGGTAGCCGTGACTAATTAGCTCTTGCAGAGTTTCTGCCCTAAAGTGCTTTTTAGCGACCCAAATAATAGTTTGCAGGTCGCGAAGACCCCCTGGGTTTTCTTTTATATTTGGTTCTAAATTGTAGGCAGTACCGTGGCACTTTCTGTGACGCAAGTTTTGTTCTTGTACTTTTGCGACAAAAAATTCACCTGAGCCCCACACCGGGGTTTCAATAATATGGTTTTTTAGTTTTTCAAACTCAATATGATTGCCAAAAATAAGACGGCTTTCTAATAAGCTGGTGGCAAAGGTAACGTCTTCACGTTTTTGATCTATGGCTTGTTCAATAGTACGAACACTATGACCTATCTCGAGATTAAGATCCCATAACATAGTAACGAATTGGCCGATTTTTTCGCAAATATCATCATTAGGCTGTTTCGTAACAAGTAACAAAAAGTCTATATCAGAGTAGGGATGTAGCTCGCCACGACCATAACCACCTACTGCAATTAAAGCCAAGTCTGGTTCGTGAGCTAAATCATAAACCTGAAAAAGTTTGATTAGCAACCGGTCAATAAATTCTGCACGGGCATTAATTAATTTACCAACAGGTTGTTTGGAGAATTCATTATGCAACCATTTATAGAAATAGGCGGAGCAATCGCGGTAATCGTTTAATTGCTCAGCATCATTGAGCAACTTTTTTACTTTGTTAGGTAATGCCACTTAGGCTGGCTCCTATATGGACTGCATTATAAGTTGAAATTTATTTCTATAATATATTTGCTGTAAGGGCAATAAGTTATGTTACCCCCTTACAGCAAACCGCTTAAGCGATATACGGCAAATCTGTTACTATCGCGATTAAGCGCGCACTTAAAATTAGTGCTCGATAATTCTATCGATTGTATCATCTGATCGTAGTGTTAAAATTTCAACACCATTTTCAGTTACAAGTAAGGTGTGTTCCCACTGAGCTGATAAACTACGGTCTTTTGTTACCACAGTCCAGTCGTCTTTAAGTAATTTACATTGGCGTTTGCCCGCATTTACCATAGGTTCGATGGTTAAACACATACCTGCTTTTAATGTTTCTCCAGTACCTGCTTTACCGTAATGCATTACTTGTGGTTCTTCATGGAACTCGCTGCCGATACCATGGCCGCAGTATTCACGTACGATAGAGTAGTTAAAGCTCTCTGCATATTTTTGAATAGCTGCACCAATATCACCAAGGCGAACACCCGGTTTTACCATTTTAATGGCAAGGTAAAGACTTTCTTGAGTAACTTCTGCTAGGCGTTTACCTTGAATATTAGGCGTGCCTACATGAAACATCTTTGATGTGTCACCGTGGTAACCATCTTTGATAACGGTGATGTCAATATTTACACTGTCACCGTCTTTTAATGCTTTGTCGTTCGGAATACCGTGACAAATTACATGATTTACTGAGGTACAAATTGATTTTGGAAAACCATGATAATTAAGAGGAGCAGGAACGGCATCTTGCACATTAACAATATAATCATGACAAATTGTATTTAGCTCATCGGTGGTGATACCTGGTACCACATGTGGTTCGATCATTTCTAGCACATCAGCAGCCAAACGGCCGGCTACACGCATTTTCTCGATTTCTTCAGGGGTCTTAATCACAGCGCTCATTGAGGCTCCAAAGTTGCGTTTTTAGATGATTATCGTCGCACAATTTTTGCACGAGACGTTGAGTATTTATTTTTAATATGGTATAAAGCGCGCCGTCTTTTTACAAATAAATTCTTAAATGATTTTTTGTATTTAAGGCAAACACAATTTTATTTTAACACACACACGTATCGTCACATACACTTGGGTGCATTTCAGTTTCATTTAACTGCGGTGTTGGTGCTATGGGATATGTGGAGGCCTAACCCTAAACAACTTAGAGGATTTACAAAATGGCAAACGTTTCAATGCGCGATATGCTTCAAGCTGGTGTTCACTTTGGTCACCAAGCACGTTACTGGAACCCAAAGATGAAGCCTTTCATCTTCGGCGCACGTAACCGTGTACATATCATCAACCTTGAGCAAACTGTACCAATGTTCAACACTGCACTTAAGTTTTTATCTGGTGCTGCTGCAAACAAAGGTAAAGTTCTTTTCGTTGGTACTAAGCGCGCAGCAAGCGAAGCAGTAAAAGAAGCTGCTTTACAAAGCGATCAATTCTTCGTTAACCACCGTTGGTTAGGCGGCATGTTGACTAACTGGAAAACAGTTCGTCAATCAATCAAGCGTCTTAAAGACCTTGAAGCTCAAAGCCAAGACGGTACTTTCGAGAAGTTAACTAAGAAAGAAGCGTTAATGCTTACTCGTGAAATGGAAAAGCTTGAAAAGAGCCTTGGTGGTATTAAAAACATGGGTGGCCTTCCAGACGCTATCTTTGTAATCGATGCTGACCACGAGCACATTGCTATCCGTGAAGCTAACAACCTAGGTATCCCAGTTGTTGCAATCGTTGATACTAACTCTAACCCAGACGGTGTTGATTACATCGTACCTGGTAACGATGATGCTATCCGTGCAATCAACCTTTACACTAGTGCTGTTGCAGCTGCGATCACTGAAGGCCGTGAGAGTAACATCGTTGCTCAAGCTGAAAAAGATGACTTCGTAGAAGCTGAGTAATTAGCTGTCATCAAGTCTTCATCTTTTAAAGGTGAAGACTTGCTATTCTTGTGGAGCGGGTAACCCGCTTATCTAAACCTGATTTCAGATTTGAGGATTTACTAATGGCTGTAACTACTGCCCTAGTTAAAGAATTACGCGAGCGTACTGGCGCTGGCATGATGGATTGTAAAAAAGCGTTAACTGAGACTGATGGTGACATCGAGTTAGCGATTGAAAACATGCGTAAGAGCGGTGCTGCAAAGGCTGCTAAAAAAGCAGGTAATATTGCTGCTGAAGGTACTATCATCATCAAGCAAAACGCGGGTGTTGCAGTACTTGTAGAAGTTAACTGTCAAACTGACTTCGTTGCTAAAGATGCAAGCTTCCTAGCATTTGCTAACAAAGTTGCAGATGCTGCTATCGCTGACACTACATCTATCGAAGACTTACAAGCTAAGTTCGAAGAAGATCGTGTTGAGCTAGTAACTAAAATTGGTGAAAACATCAATGTACGTCGTCTTCAATACATCACTGGTGAACAACTAGTTGAGTACCGTCACGGCGAGCGTATTGGTGTTGTTGTTGCAGGTGTTGCTGATGAAGAAACACTTAAGCACGTTGCAATGCACGTTGCTGCTTCAAACCCAGACTACCTAACTCCAGATGACGTACCTGCTGATGTTGTTGAAAAAGAAAAGCAAGTACAAATCGACATCGCGATGAACGAAGGCAAGCCTGCTGAAATCGCTGAGAAGATGGTTGTTGGTCGTATGAAGAAATTTACTGGTGAGGTTTCTCTTACTGGTCAAGCTTTCATCATGGAACCGAAAAAATCTGTTGGCGAAATTCTTAAAGAGAAAAACGCAACAGTTACTGGCTTTGTACGTATGGAAGTTGGTGCAGGTATCGAGAAGAAAGAAGAAGATTTTGCTGCTGAAGTTGCTGCTCAAATTGCAGCTGCTAAAGGTCAGTAAGACATACTATTTGTGATGCAAAAGGAAAATACATGCAATTAAAGTACTATTTGCTTTTGCGTCACGCTTAGAAATTCTTTAAAATAACCGCGCTTTTATGTTTAACATAAGCGCGGTTATTTTTTATCCATAATTCAATAAAAGTTGGCCCCAAAACTATGACTATCAATCGCAAACCTATTTTTAGACGTGTTCTTCTCAAATTAAGTGGTGAAGCTTTAATGGGAGACGAAGGCTTCGGCATCGACCCTAAAGTTTTAGATCGTATGGCACAAGAAATTAAAGAGCTCGTAGAACTCGACGTAGAAGTGGGTTTAGTTATTGGTGGCGGTAACTTTTTACGCGGTGGCTCATTAGCCGAAGCGGGCATGAATCGCGTTGTTGGTGACCACATGGGGATGCTTGCAACCGTAATGAACGGCCTAGCTATGCGTGATGCGCTACACCGTGCGTTTGTAAATTGTCGCTTAATGTCAGCTATCCCATTAAATGGCGTATGTGATGCCTATAACTGGGCTGAAGCTATTAGCTTGTTGAAAACAGGTCGCGTTGTTATTTTTGCCGCTGGCACAGGTAACCCGTTCTTCACTACTGACTCTGCAGCGTGTTTACGCGGCATTGAGATTGAAGCTGATACGGTAATTAAAGCGACCAAAGTAGACGGTGTATTTAGTGATGATCCGGTGAAAAACCCTGATGCGACACTTTACCGTCACTTAAGCTACAATGAAATTATTGATAAAGAATTAAAAGTAATGGATTTAGCGGCATTTACTCTTGCTCGCGACCATAATATGCCATTGAGCGTATTTAATATGAATAAATCAGGCGCATTAAAACGCGTAATAATGGGTGAAGAAGAAGGAACCCTTATTTCTTCACAAGCCTCAGATGAAGTTAGTAACTAGATTAGGATTAAACCGTGATTAACGATATTCAAAAAGATGCGCAAGAGCGCATGCAAAAAAGTGTAGCAGCACTTGGTAGTCAATTATCTAAAATTCGTACTGGCCGTGCTCATCCTGCAATTTTAGACGGCATTATGGTGTCGTACTACGGCGCTCCAACACCGTTAAACCAAGTTGCAAATGTAACAATTGAAGATTCACGTACACTGGCTATTGGTGTATTTGATAAGTCTTTAGCGCAAGCTGTTGAAAAAGCTATTATGGCTTCTGACCTTGGTTTAAACCCAATGTCTGCAGGCACGGTTATTCGTGTACCTCTTCCTCCATTGACTGAAGAACGCCGTAAAGATTTAATTAAAATCGTACGTGGCGAAGTAGAAGGCGGACGTGTTGCTATTCGTAATATTCGTCGTGATGCAAATGGCGATATTAAAAACTTATTAAAAGATAAAGACATCTCTGAAGACGAAGCACGTCAAGGTGAAGATGCAATTCAAAAAATCACTGATAAGTTTATTAAAGAAATGGATACACAATTAACAGCGAAAGAAGCTGAGTTGATGGAAATCTAATAACTGTTCTAGACCTAGGCAAACAGCTTTAGCTAAATAATTAAGCCGCTTTTCACAAGTATTCGCACTTTACTTTAATTGTGTGATTTTAAAGAGTAACAGAATGTATTTTCTCTTTACTAGTGGCTCTATTATCAGTAAATACAAGGTTGTTAGCTGTATAATTATTTGCTTAAAGTAGATTTATTATCACGGGTACAGGTTAAATTTATTAGTTTTGAAACGCCGTCTGGGGTATACTAGGCGGCGTTTTTTTATGGAATACACAAAATTTATGGTTCTAGACGCTGATACAATTTCACAGCAATGTTTGCCTAAACATGTTGCCATCATCATGGATGGGAACGGGCGTTGGGCACAAGCCAGAAATAGGCCTCGTGTATATGGGCATAAAAAAGGCGTGGATGCAGTTCGTCAATCTGTGCAGTTTTGTACTAAATTAGGGATACAATCGTTAACCTTATTTGCTTTTAGTAGTGAAAACTGGCGCCGCCCTGAAGACGAAGTAAATACATTAATGGAGCTTTTTTTATTTGTACTAAGTAAAGAAGTTAAAAAGCTGCATAAAAACAACGTAAAACTAACCATCATTGGAGATTTATCTCGATTCTCTGAAAGCTTGCGTGCGAAAGTACATACTGCGCAAGAACTAACAGCGAATAACACCGGTCTGCACTTAAATGTAGCGGCAAATTACGGTGGTCGCTGGGATATGACTCATGCTGCTAAGCAGGTTGCTTTACAAGTAGCAAATGGGGAACTTGATCCCGCAGACATTACAGAAGAACATATTGCACAGCATATGAGTATGGCAGATCAGGCACAGCCAGATTTATTGATCCGTACTGGTGGCGATGTCAGAATTAGTAATTTTTTACTTTGGCAGGCAGCCTACGCTGAACTTTATTTTACCAATACACTTTGGCCTGACTTTAACGAAGCTGCTTTTGCAGAGGCCATCGCATGTTACGTTGCCAGAGAGCGACGTTTTGGTTGCACGGGCGAACAAATAAAACAATTACTCGCTCAAACCTAAAATAGATTAAGGGTCATCATTTTGTTAAAACAACGTATTTTAACCTCACTAGTGCTAGCACCATTAGCACTGGCTTTGGTTTTTTACACCCCACTAACGTTATTTAGTTATTTTGCGGGTGCTATTGTATTAATGGGCGCATGGGAATGGTCTGCTTTTATGGGGCTATGCGATAAACTAAAACGCGGTGCGTTTGTATTGTTAGTTGCAGTATTACTCGGTTTACTTAATTTACATTGGCCGATAGAAACTCTATGGCAGAACGGCAAGCTTGTAGGTGATGCCAATTACTTATTTACCTTATCGTTTTCATGGTGGTTAGTTGCAAGTTATTTAGTGTGGCGTTACCCCGCTATGGCTAAAGGCTGGAATGAAGGGCTCGTGATGCGCGGTATTGCAGGTTTACTGACATTGGTACCACTGTGGCTTGCGCTTAACACCCTTCGAAGTGCGCAATATACAGAATCAACACACTATGGTTCTATGCTGATTTTAGTGGTTCTAGGTATTGTATGGAGTGCCGATATTGGCGCTTACTTTACCGGTAAAAGTTTCGGTAAACATAAGTTAATGCCTAAAGTTAGTCCAAATAAAACCATAGAAGGCCTCGCCGGTGGCGTGGTTGCTGCGGTGTTATTTGTATTGGCTTTTTGTTTTTACACTAACGTTGATACTTCTGTGTGGCCAATTTATGCAGTAATGACAGCATTTATTGCTTTGTTCTCTGCGGTAGGTGATTTACTCGAGAGTATGTTTAAACGTGAAGCGGGTCTTAAAGATAGCGGCAGTTGCCTACCTGGGCACGGCGGTATTTTAGACCGTATTGATAGCTTAACTGCAGCAGCGCCGATGTTTGTTATTTGCTTTGCCTGGACACTGAGTTTATGAGTGTAGTGCAACAACTGGTTATTTTGGGTGCAACGGGGTCTATAGGTCTTAGCACGTTAGATGTTGTTGCAAGAAATCAACAGCAGTTCAAGGTGTTCGCATTGGCCGCAGGGCAAAATGCAAAGAAAATGGCTGAGTTGTGTCTTGCTCATCAACCTCGGTATGCTGTTATGGCTTCAGAGCAAGCCGCTAAGCAGCTTAGTGAACTTTTAAAAGGTATGTGTAAAACACAAATAATGCATGGCGAGAAAGCCATGAGTGAGCTTTGTGCGCATGTTGATGTTGATACTGTGATGTCAGCTATTGTTGGTGCAGCTGGGTTACTGCCTACCTTGAGCGCAGTTGAAGCAGGAAAAAAAGTACTGCTGGCAAACAAAGAGTCATTGGTGATGTCGGGTCAGTTGTTTATTGATAAAGTGAAACAACATCAAGCAACTTTATTACCCATCGACAGCGAACATAATGCTATTTTTCAGTGTTTACCTAGTACGTTACAAAACACCCAAGGACAAGCACGGCTTGAGCAGCATGGCGTTAGCAAAATTTTATTAACTGGCTCTGGTGGCCCATTTTTAAACCGTGATATTAATACGCTTGATAGCGTTAGTGTCAGTGAAGCGGTTGCTCACCCTAATTGGTCTATGGGACAAAAAATATCAGTAGACTCAGCCACAATGATGAACAAGGGCTTAGAGTTTATTGAGGCTAAATGGTTATTTAACTGTGATGCCAGCGATATTGATGTGGTGATTCACCCTCAAAGTATTATCCATTCTATGGTGCAATACCAAGATGGCTCTATTTTAGCGCAAATGGGAAACCCCGATATGCGCACCCCTATAGCACATGCGCTTGCCTTTCCACAGCGAATTGATGCGGGTGTTAAACCGTTAAATTTTTCTGATATTTGTGATTTTTCGTTCACTAAACCTGATTTCTCGCGTTACCCCAATTTAAAGCTTGCAATTGCAGCCTGTGATGCAGGCCAAGGAGCCACCACCACCGTTAATGCGGCTAATGAGATTGCAGTTAATGCGTTTTTACAGGGGCAGATTAGGTTTACGGATATTTATAAAGTGAATGCGCAAACATTAGACGCCGCACAATTTACTGATGCGAAAACTCTCGATGAAATTTTAGAGTGTGATCGTTTAGCACGTTTGAGCGCAGCGCAGTTTATAACCAAAGTGGTGCATTAAAATGTTCGATTTTTTTTGGAATTTAGGCTCATTTATACTCGCACTCGGAATTTTAGTGACCGTTCACGAATACGGTCATTTTTGGGTGGCTCGTAAGGCGGGCGTTAAGGTACTGCGCTTTTCAATTGGTTTTGGTAAACCTTTATTAAAATGGCACGATAAATACAATACTGAATACGTGATCGCGGCAATCCCACTGGGCGGATACGTGAAAATGCTCGACGAGCGTGTTGATGAAGTACCCGCAAATCAACGTCATTTATCGTTTAATGCTAAATCTGTTCAAGCGCGAATAGCTATTGTGGCTGCTGGGCCTATGGCGAACTTTTTATTTGCTATTTTTGCTTTAGCGGCCATGTATATGGTGGGTGTGCAAACCATAAAACCGGTTGTAGGTAATGTTGTTGAAGGCAGTAGAGCAGAACAAGCAGGCATTACGTCTACTCAGCAAATAATTAAAATTGGTGATGACGATATTACTAATTGGCAAGATGCGACTTTTTCTTTGATATCGCACTTGGGTGATAAAAGTGTTGCCGTTACTTTACGTAATGAAAATTATCAACAAACAACGCAAATTCTCAACCTCGATGGTTGGAAGCTTGATCAGCAAGATGTACCGCCATTGAGCTCGTTGGGGATTGTGCCGTTTCGCCCTCAAGCAACACTCACTATTGCGGCGATTACTAAAGACTCTGCTGCTGAACAGGCAAATTTACAGGTTAACGACATTATTCTGGCTGTAAACGGCGAAACAATGAGCAGTTGGCAGCAATTAGTTAATCTTATTACTCAATCGGCTAACAAATCCTTACAATTTAGTGTAAAAAGACAAGATAGTATAAAAACAATAATAGTGACCCCAAACAGCCGAGTTGTCAGTAATGGTGTTGAACAAGGCTTTTTAGGTGTTGCTCCGGTTGTAGAGCAGTGGCCTGATGATTTTGTAGAGACTAGACATTATGGGCCACTAGATAGTATTGTGCTGGGCACAAAAGAAACATGGCGTTTAATTACGCTGAGTTTTGACATGATAGGTAACTTAATAACAGGCCAGGTGTCGGTTAAAAACCTAAGTGGGCCCGTCGGCATTGCAGTCGGTGCCGGCACAAGTGTTAGTTACGGATTAGTCGCATTTTTAAGCTTTTTAGCTTTGATCAGCGTTAATTTGGGAGTATTTAATTTACTTCCTCTGCCAGTGCTTGATGGTGGGCACTTAATGTATTACATAATTGAACTTTTTCGTAAAAAACCAGTCTCTGAAAAGACACAAGAGTTTGGTTTTAAAGTGGGAGCCTTGCTACTCATTTTTCTAACATGTTTCGCTTTGTTCAATGATGTATCGCGCTTGTAGTATTTAAGCGTGGTGACGACAAATTAGAACACGATTGTAAAGCTCGTAACTATTTAGTTTTCGATGCTAAGCGGTAATACAGTTGTAAAGGATAAAGATAATAAAATGGCTATAAAAAAACATTTGGTAGTTTCAAGTTTATTGGGTGCAAGTTTTGCAGCCCTAGGCCAAAACTCCTTTATTGTTGAAGATTTAAAAGTTGAAGGATTGCAACGTGTCGCACTTGGTGCTGCATTAACGCATATTCCTATCAACGTGGGCGACAATGTTGATGAATATACAATTTCAAAAACAATTAAGTCACTTTATCGCTCAGGTCACTTTGACAATATAAAAGCGTTGCGTGATGGCAATAACGTTATTTTTAAAGTAACTGAACGCCCAACAATTAGCTTTATTGAATTTGAAGGCAATAAAGACATTAAAGATGAGCAGTTAAACCAGTCGCTTGATCAACAAGATATTCGTCAAGGCGAGCCGCTGGATAAAACGGTTATCGATAATATTGAAAAAGGCTTAGTTGAGTTTTTCCACAGCATTGGTAAATACAATGCAAAAGTGGACATAAGTATCACTAAGCTGCCACGTAACCGGGTTAAATTGAGACTCGAGTTTGATGAGGGCGATGCAGCCTCTATTCGTCAAATCAACTTAGTTGGTAATGAACTTTTTTCAAACGAAGAGCTACTTCAGCTTGCAGAGTCGCAACAAGATTTACCTTGGTGGCAGTTTATGGGTAGCGATCGCTATCAAAAACAAACCATCGAAGGCGATTTAGAAAAAATTCGTAGCTTTTATTTAGACCGTGGTTATTTGCGTTTTAATATTGATTCAACTCAAGTATCAGTTAGTCCTGAACGTGAATCGGTTTATGTAACGGCAAATATCACCGAAGGTGTAAAATACAAAGTGAAAGGCTTTGATTTTATCGGTGATTTACTCGGCCGAGAAGAACTAATAAAAAGTGTTATCCCACTTCGTACCGGAGAGTTGTATAACGGCTCGGTGGTGACTTCTTCAGAAGAGTTTATAAAAAGTTACTTAGCTCGTTTTGGATATGCTAACGCTGAAGTACGCACCATTCCAGAAATTGATGACGAAAACCAAGAAGTACAACTAACTTTGTCGGTTGACCCTGGAAAACGTGTTTATGTTCGTCGAATTATTGTAGGTGGTAACCAAAATACAGCTGATGAAGTACTACGTCGTGAAATGACACAGCTTGAAGGTGCATGGCTATCTAACCAAAATCTTGAGCGTTCTAAATTACAAATTCAACGTTTACCTTATATGGAAACTGTTGACTTTAATGTGGTGCCTGTTCCAGGTGTGGATGACCAAGTAGATGTTGATTTTACTGTTAAAGAGCAATCTGCGGGTAGCTTTAATGCCGGCCTTGCTTATGGTTCGTACTTAGGCCTGCAATTTAATATTGGTGTAACTGAATCTAACTTTTTAGGCACAGGTAACCAAATTGGTTTTAACATTAATACCTCGCGTGGCTCTGAGCGTGTCAGTGTGTCGTACACAGACCCTTACTTTACGCCAGATGGGGTATCGCAAGGCAGCAGCATTTTTTACAGTAACTACGATGCTAGCCAGTTTAGCTTAATTGACTATAAGTCAAAAAGTTATGGCCTTGGGACTAACATTGGTTTTCCAATTGATGCTATAAATCGTATTAACTTTGGGGCTCGTTGGATAGAAGAAGAACTATCAGATATCGCTGAATATGAGCAAACACGTGTATTACGTGAAACCTTCCTCGATCCAGAAAACCCTGATGCGGGCTTTGAGTTTACCAAGTATGAGTTAAGTGTAGGTTGGTCGCGTGTAACGGTAAACCGTGGTTTATTCCCAACAGCTGGCTCAAGACAAACATTAAACCTAACAGCAACAACGCCGAATTCAGATTTAAAATACTTTAAATTAAATTACGATTCACGTTTTTACTGGCCGATATCAAACGATCATCGTTGGGTGTTCTCAACGCGTGCGGCATTAGGTTACGGTAATGGTTATGGCTCTACTAACGGGTATGAGCAGACGCTCCCATTCCAAGAGTACTTCCGTATTACAGAAATGGAACTACGCGGCTTTGATAGAAATACTATCTTACCGCGCGCAGTATCACGAGTACCGCAATCTATACCAGGCACGCCATCGGGTGATGGTACAACCACAGGTAATATAGGTGGGGCATCTGAGTTTGATGTATTGAGACCTCAGGGCCGTATAGGTGGTAACGCGAAGGCGGTTGCAGGTATGGAACTTATTGTTCCTACACCGTTCTTAGATGAAGAAAATACCAGTTCGGTACGTACTAGTTTCTTTGTTGATGCTGCCAACGTTTGGGATACCGAGTTTAACGTTGATCGTTATCAAAACTTAGGTATTGATGAGCGTGCAAAATTAGATGATTATTCAGACCCAATGCGCTTTAGGGTTGCAACCGGTTTATCATTACAATGGATCTCACCTATGGGTCCTATGCTGATCAGCTTTGCGTATCCGTTGCAAAAAGAAGAAGATGACGATACCAAGACCATCAGTTTTAATATTAGTAACACTTTCTAAAGGAGTTTTTTGTGAAAAAATTATTCAAATCAACAGCAGTTGCAGTTCTAGCTACACTTATGATGGGTACATCAGTTAATGCTTTTGCTCATAAAGTGGGTATTGTAGATATGCAAGAAATCTACAAGCAGCTTCCACAAATGGCTAAAATCGAACAGTCTTTACAAACTGAATTTGCTGAGCGTCGTCAAGAGCTTGAAAAGTTACAGGGCGATATTCGCTTTGAAGCTGAAAAGTTTAAGCGTGAAAGCACCACAATGAGTCAAGATCAAAAAGACGCATTACGTGATAAAATTCAGGGTATGCAAAAAAACCTTGCTGAAAAGGGCCGTCCGTTAGAGCAAGAAATTAAAGCACGTCAAAATCAGGAGTTGGCTAAAGTTCAGACTTTAATCATTGAAACTATCCAAGAGATTGCTAAAAAAGGTGATTTTGACGAAGTTAAAGTAAAAGACACAACTATTTACTTTAATCCTAAAGAAGTAACTGATCTTTCTGAAAAAGTAGTAACAGCTGTAAGTAAGAAATAATTAACCTATGCAAAATTATACGCTTTCGCAAATTGCGGAACTTCTAGGCGCCGAGCTTCAAGGTGATGGCGCTTTAGAAATTAAAAAAATAGCGACACTTGCAAATGCCCATACTGGGCATATTGCATTTTTAGCGAACAAGAAATATCGATCTCAGCTTGAGACAACAAAGGCCAGTGCGGTGATACTCAGCCCTGACGATGCGCCTTACTTTTCAGGCAATAAAATCATCGTTGCCAATCCTTATGTTTGTTATGCCAAACTCGCTCAGTTTATGGATACTACACCTCGTAGTGCAAATAGTGGTATACACTCGAGTGCGGTAATACATGCCAGTGCACAAGTGAGCAAAAGTGCAGCCATTGGTGCTAATGTTGTAATTGAAGCTGATGCTGTAATTGGTGATAACGCACAAATTGGTCCGAACAGTTTTATTGGTGAACGTGCTAAAATAGGCTCAGGCACCAAACTTTGGCCAAGTGTGAGCATTTATCATGATGTTGAGATTGGCGCAGATTGTTTATTGCAAGCTAACACTGTCATTGGTAGTGATGGCTTTGGCTATGCAAATGAACGTGGTCAGTGGCTTAAAATTCCACAATTAGGCTCTGTGATCATTGGCGATAAAGTAGAAATTGGCGCAAGTACCACGATAGATCGTGGTGCGCTTGATGATACTATTATCCACAGTAACGTTATTATTGATAACCAGTGTCAAATAGCACACAACGTTGAAGTTAACTCAGGCACCGCTATTGCCGGTTGTACTGTACTTGCAGGCAGTGTCACCATAGGTAAAAATTGCCAGATTGGCGGCATGAGCGCAATTAACGGTCACATGTCTGTGTGTGATGGTGTTATAATTACCGGCATGAGTATGGTGACCAAATCAATCACCGAACCAGGTATTTACTCATCTGGTATGCCTCATACGACTAACAAAGAATGGCGAAAATCAATTGCTCATTTGCGCAACCTTTCAGACATGAAATCACGTCTAAAAGCGCTTGAAGCATTGAACAAGTCATGATCGTTGAACACTAAAAAGGATGCTATTTTGGCAAACGAATTAAATAGCCTTGATATTCAAGAAATTTTAAGTTTATTACCGCACCGTTACCCGATGCTACTAATTGATCGTGTAATCGATTTCACCCCAGGTGAATCATTGCATGCAATTAAAAATGTATCGATTAATGAGCCTATTTTCACTGGCCACTTCCCAAATCAGCCGATTTTTCCTGGTGTGCTAATATTAGAGTCAATGGCGCAAGCAACGGGTCTATTAGGGTTTAAAACGGTTGAAAATCGTAGCGAAAACGAACTTTACCTATTTGCAGCTGTAGACAACGCGCGTTTTAAGCAGCCAGTTGTGCCAGGTGATACCATGCATCTTCATGTTAAGTTTTTAAAAGAGCGTCGTAACATATGGAAATTTGCGGCTGAAGCTAAAGTTGACGGCAAAACAGTGTGTAGCGCCGAAATCATGTGTGCTAGAAGAGAGTTTTAATTGTGATCCATGCTACGGCAATAATCGAACCGGGTGCAAAACTTGGTAACAATGTGTCAGTTGGACCATATAGTTACATCGGTAATGATGTTGTTATTGGTGATGACTGCATTATTGAGTCTCACGTTGTTGTTAAAGGGCCTGCTACTATTGGCTCTGGTAACCATATTTTTCAGTTTGCCTCTGTGGGCGAAGCTTGCCAAGACAAAAAATATAACAACGAACCAACCAGTTTAATTATTGGCGACAATAATGTGATTCGTGAATGTGCGACTATCCACCGCGGTACAATTCAAGATGAAGGTGTTACCAAAATAGGCAGCAATAACTTATTTATGGCTTACACCCACGTTGCACACGATGCGGTAATTGGCGATAACGTTATTTTTGCAAATAATGCCAGTGTAGCGGGTCACGTTCATGTTGGTGATTGGGTGATTTTAGCGGGTAACTCAGGTGTTCATCAATTTTGTAAAATTGGTGCGCATGCATTTGTTGGTATGTATTCGGGGGTAAACAAAGACGTACCTCCATTTGTTACCACCATTGGTATGCCAGCAGGCCCTGCAGCAATCAATACTGAAGGCATGAAACGCCGTGGTTTTGAAAGTGATGAAATCATGGCAGTACGCCGCGCTTATAAAGCGTTTTACCGCAAGAGCTTAGGTGTTGATGAAGCGATTGAATTACTTGCTGAAGATGCTGCAAAGTTTCCAGCAGTGCAATTGATGATTGATTTCGTTAAAAGTTCTGAACGCGGTATTGTGCGTTAAAAAATAGCATTTTTAACAAATTAAAAAACCACCTTTGAGTAATCAAGGTGGTTTTTTATTAGCTGATTAATAATTCAGTCTCTACTCAGTATCGTCCAATTACACTCCCTCTACATTTTTCAATAAAGTATAAAGAATGAAACTAATAAAGTTAGTATTGCTTTCAGTACTGTCGGTGATTTTGGCCGCCTGTAGTAATGCGCCAGGTAATATAAATAATCAACAACGTGATGTTGCAGAGCAAGGTAAAGCATCATTTTATGCTGATAAGTACCACGGCCGACTTACTGCCAGTGGTGAGCGATTTAGTCAACAAGCGGCAACAGCTGCTCACTTAAAGCTCCCGTTTGGTACACGAGTAAACGTTACTAATATTGCTAATAATAAGTCAGTGGTGGTCAGAATTAACGACAGGGGTCCTTATATTCGGGGGCGAATTATAGATTTATCTAAGGCGATGTTTAAAAAAATAGCCGACCCTAAAGTCGGCGTTATTGATGTATCGGTCACCGTTATTGATAATAAGTAATACTGCTAAGGACTAAAAGCGGGTCGTTAACGCCACATAGTCAGGGTGTTCATTGAGCAAATGTTGATGTGAACCTTGAGCGATGATTTGTCCGCTATCTAACCAGATGACACTATCCATTTGCGATAACAACGCTGGATCATGAGTAATTGTTAAAACACTGGCATGCTCTTTCAGCTGTAAAACACTGTTCATAACAGCTTGTTTAGAGATATTATCGAGCCCTTCAGTCGGTTCATCGAGTACTAAAATGGCGGGTTTTTGCAGCAGGGCCTGTGCCAAGGCTATACGTCTTGATTGACCTTGAGACACATTTCGCCCGCCGGTACCTAAACGGGTTTTCAGCCCTTGTTTGAGCTCAGAGAACCAACCACCAAGTTCTGCCTGTGTTAATGCTGCTATCATTTGTTGCGAGGTTGCATCGGGAGCTGCATAAGCAAGGTTTTCGCTTAATGTGCCATCAAAAATATGATGCTGCTGAGCTAAAATATTTAATGTCTTTGCTCGACTCTCATTATTTAAATCATGCAGGCTTATGATTTCTTTGTCGCTTTGTAAGTTTATTGTTCCTTGCTGCAGTGGCCATAAACTACTGAGCAAATTCACTAAGGTAGTTTTACCACTGCCGCTTCTACCAACAATAGCTACTTTTTGCTTCGCGGGGAGCTCAAAACTCACATTATTTAATGCCTGCTTTTGGCCATAGTGATAGCTGACATTATTTAACGACAAAGCCCAGTGCTTATTTAATAGCTCAATATCTGTGGTTGATACATTGTTTGTGCTAAGCGTTTTGTCTTCAAGAATAAAGAGTCGCTCAGCTGCTTTTAGTACATTAGGAAGCTCAATAAAGGCGTTAGGCAGTAACAATACGCTTTCAAAACTGGCAAGCACAAACAGGCTCAACATCGCCAGCTCTACATTGACCATAGCACCGCTAAACACTAGCGGCACAATAGTAACAATGCTGGAAAGCATAGCTAATTGCACTATGAGTAAGCTTAAGCCATCAGCGTTGCCAAGAGCCTTATGACGAATAAATAATTGCTGATTATACTGCTCACTTAACAGATCACACTTAGTGAGTTGTTGGTTTCGAGCTTGATAAATATTTAGTTCTCTAAGGCCCGTAAGGGTGTCTGATAGCTCTGCTCTAAGTTGTGCACTAAGTAAGGTTTCTTGGTGACTATTTTTATCTAATTGCTTACTTAATATTGCCGGTATAATCACCCCAATAATAATAATCCCAACAAAACAAATAAGGGCGACATTTACATTGTAGGCTGACATAAACAGCATAATAATAGGCACAGTCAGTAAAGCTACTAACATCGGCAGCAACACATTTAAATAAAACTTATCTAATGCGTCTACATCGTTTTGCAAGCGATTAACTAAATCGGCACTGCGGCTCATAGCTAAATCAAGGTTATTGAGCTTGCTGAGAGTGGCGAACATGTTTACTCGTATTTCACTTAACAATAAAAATGTGGCGTTGTGAGTAACTAAGCGTTCAGCGTAACGTGAGGCGGTGCGCACAATCGCTAAAAAGCGGATGGTGCCAGCTGGGGTAAAGTAGTTCATATGGACGCCGGCAATTCCTGCGGCTGCCATAGAAGCTAAAAACCAGCCTGAAATAGCGAGTAAGCCTACATTAGCTAGCACAGTGAGTGACGCTAGAAACGTCCCCAAAAGCATCGCTTTATAATGAGGGCGGCACAATTTGAGTAAACGAATAAAATTAGCCATTAGTTACCCCTTGTTCTGCTGTTTTCAGTAGCTTTGCAAATTCGCCAGATTGCTGGCTGAGCGATTTAAAATCGCCTTGTTGAACGATGCAGCCGTTTTCCATAACGATAAGTTGCTTAGCATTTTTTACTGTATTTAAGCGATGTGCGATGGTGATCACCAAGTGGTTTTTTGCATACTCAGCAATAGCGTTTTGAATGAGTTGCTCGGTTTGGCTATCTAAATGAGCGGTTGGCTCATCGAGCATTAGAATAGGGGCGTGTTTTAAAAATGCACGAGCTAATGCTATACGCTGTTTTTGCCCGCCAGATAGCCCTTCACCTTGCTCACCTATTAAGGTGTTAAAGCCATCGGGTAGCTCGTTAATAAATTCCAGCGCACCTGCTTGCTCTGCAGCATGTACAAGTGCTTCATATGAAGCGTCTGGGTTACCTAATTTTATGTTGGCGGCTAGGGTGTCGTAAAATAAGGTTGGCTTTTGTGGGATCCATGCAATGTTTTGTTGTAATTGGCTTATATCCGCGGTTGTCAATGGTTGTTGGTCAATGGATATATGTTGTATTACTTCTGGGTGAAAACCAAGCATGCAATCAAGTAGGGTGCTCTTACCTGAGCCGCTAGCTCCGACAATGGCTACTAGTCCTGTGCTTGGCAGGGTTAAATTAATATTATTTATTCCCTCATTGCTATTAGGGTAACTAAAGTTGAGCTCATGGATGCTTATAGTTCTACTAGCATTAACATTGATCTTTGCTGTGTGGCTATCATCATTTTCGGGCAGTGGTGCATTTAAAATAATCAACATATCTGCAGCAGCACTAATTCCCTGCAGGCGTGCATGGTAATGGCTGCCTAATTGGCGAAGGGGTAAATAAAATTCAGGTGCTAGTAACAGCACTACAAAGCCAGTAGCAAAATCTAGGGTGCCAAAAAATAATCTAAAGCCAATAATTACCGCTACCAGTGCCACACTAATTGTGGCTAAAAACTCCAGCGCAAAAGAGGATAAAAAAGCAATTTTTAACACGTTTAGCGTTGCGTGTCTAAAGTCATCGGAAATACGCGCGATTTGTTTGAGTTCTTTGCGTGTGGCATTAAATAGTTTTAGTTGAGTAAGCCCTTGTACGCGGTCAAAAAAATAGTTTCCTAGTACTGCCAGTTGTTGCCAACGTTTTTGATTAAGTGCCTCGGCTTTGTGGCCAACTAGAATCATAAAAAAGGGAATAAGTGGCGCGGTTAATAAAAATATTAATCCTGCTTTGTAATCGGTCGGAAATATAACCACTAATATTGCAATAGGAATAAGGGCACTGTAGGCAACACCGGGTAGGTATTTAGCATAGTAGTCATGGAGTGCCTCTACACCATTGTGCAGCGTGTTGAGCGTAGCACCTTGGCCATGTTGCTCTATATAACTTGGGCCGAGTTGTGTGAGCTTATCGAGTAAGGTTTGGCGAATAGCCGATTTAATTTTAAGCGTAGCAAATGCGCTTAATCGCTCGCTGAGTGCTAAGAAAATGGCGCGCAGTAAAATAATACCCGCTAAAGGCCATAAATAGTAGGTTACTTGGGCTAAACTATGCCCTTCAAACATCACCTCATGAATGGTTTGCGCGAGTAAGTAAGCTCCTGCAATCATTAAAATTGCATTAACTGTTCCAAGTGCAATGCTTAGCTTTAACCACATTGCCGCCGGTTTACTCTGCTGCTTTAAAAAAGCGCGCAGGGGTTGTTGCTGCGCGCGATTTGGTCGGGGATTAGTCGTCATTGTGATTTGTATTATGCTCGTTTAATAAATCATGGGTGGCTTGTTCATCATCAGCAATACTGTTTTTATTTTGATGAAATTCATACCACATCACGTTTATAACGCCTAAAGTACAAGCAAGCAGTACACCTAAAATCCACGCGAAATACCACATAATTTAGTCTCCTTAATAGCTGCCGTGAGGGTTATTTTCAATTTCATCAACGGTCACTCTGCGCCACATTTTCACATAACACCAGGTGGTGTAAGCTAAAATGAGTGGCACAAATATAACCACAGCAATAAACATAACATTGAGTGTTCTGTGGCTCGAAACCGCATCCCAAATTGTTAAGCTAATATCAGGGTTATTGCTTGAAGGCATAATAAACGGAAATAACGAAACGCCCGCAGTCATAATCACCCCAATTAACATCACACTGGTTGCTAATAATCCCAAAGCGGGCTTATTCAATTTAGAAAACAGCAGTGCACACAGTGCCATCGCAAATGCCAAAATAGGGAAGGTCATTGTCCATGGACGTTCACTGTAGTTATTAAGCCATGCGCCTTGAGCCGTGGTAACTACTTTTGCCAATGGATCTGCATGACCTTGGGTGTCGCCCATAGAGGCAATTTGATAACCTGTTAGGTTGGCAACCCACACACCGGCCGCTGCAAATAATACTATAAAGGCAAGTAATGAGTAGCGACCATATTGTCCTGAGCGCTCAGCAACTTGATCAGCGGTTCGCAGTTGTAGCCACATTCCCGCGTGTGCAATTAACATGGTAATACTAACTAAGCCGGCAATGAGCGCAAACGGATTAAGTAAGGCAAAAAACGACCCTTGATAACTAACTCTCAATAAATTATCGATATGAAACGGTACACCCAAAAACAAGTTACCAAACGCTACACCAAATACCAGCGCAGGTATGGCACTACCGGCAAACAAGCCCCAGTCCCAGTTATTACGCCAGCGTTTAGAGTCAACCTTAGAGCGATAATCAAAGCCTAAAGGTCTAAAAAATAATGCAAATAACACCAGCATCATGGCAAAGTAAAAACCAGAAAATGCTGCCGCATACACCATAGGCCATGCTGCAAATAAAGCGCCACCTGCGGTTATAAACCATACTTGGTTACCATCCCAATGGGCGCCAATAGTGTTAATAACGGTACGGCGTTCAGAATCTGTTTTGCCGACTAAGCGTAGCAACATGGCAACGCCCATATCCATACCATCGGTAATGGCAAAACCAATTAACAGCACACCTATAATTAACCACCAGAGCATTTTTAATGTTTCATAATCAAAAATCATGATAGTTCTCCTTTAGCAGCCGTGCTGTGATCAGGTAATTCAAAATGGTACTTACCGGTATGAAGGGAGCTTGGTCCTTGCTTAATAAATTTAATCATTAACCATGCTTCAACAATCGCCAGTCCAGTATAGAAAACAATAAAACCAGTTAAGCTAATTAAAATATCATTAACCGTCAGTGATGACGTTGCTAAAAAGGTCGGTAACACTTCAGAAATTGCCCATGGCTGGCGGCCATATTCAGCCACAATCCAACCAAACTCAATGGCAATCCAAGGCAGAGGAATGCTTAATACTGCGGCCCACAACAACCAACGTTTTTGTTCAATAATACGATGGGCGTTGTAATAAAAAGCAAGGATAAATACGCCAAGCATGATCACGCCACAGCCAACCATAATCCTAAATGACCAAAACATAGGACCCACTTTAGGGAAGGAGTCTTTAACGGCTTGTTGTATTTGTGCCTCACTGGCATCTGCTACATTAGGGGTATAACGTTTAAGTAATAAGCCATAGCCTAAATCATCTTTCACGTTATCAAACTTTTCGATATTTTCAGGGGTATCGTCACCTGCGCGAAGTTTTTCTAGGTATTCATAAGCAATCATGCCATTGCGAATACGCTTCTCGTGTTTTTTCTCAAGATCTGAAATACCAATCACTTGTTCATCAAGTGAGCGCGTTGCAATAATACCTAATGCGTAAGGAATTTTAACCGCAGCATGAGTTACTTGCTCTTCAGAGTCAGGAATACCCAGCATGGTAAAAGCGGCGGGGGCTTCTTCGGTATGCCATTCAGCTTCAATGGTCGCGAGTTTTACTTTTTGTACTTCACCGACTTCGTAGCCAGATTCATCACCGAGTAAAATAACACATAAAATAGAGGCTAAACCAAAGCCTGATGCCACCGAGAAGGAACGTTTAGCAAATGCCAAATCACGTCCTTTTAATATGTACCAGCTACTAATCCCAAGCACAAACATAGACGCCGCAACATAACCTGCAGACACAGTATGAATAAACTTAACTTGCGCTACAGGGTTAAATACTAGCTCTGCAAAACTAGTCATTTCCATACGCATGGTTTGATAGTTAAACTCTGCCCCGACTGGGTTTTGCATCCACGCATTAGCAACTAAAATCCATAGCGCAGACATATTAGTGCCCAGCGCCATTAAAAATGTTACCCCTAAATGCTGGCGTTTAGAGAGCCTGTCCCAACCTAAAAAGAACATCCCCACAAAGGTTGATTCTAAAAAGAAGGCCATTAAGCCTTCAATAGCTAGTGGTGCACCAAATACATCACCCACATAATGAGAGTAATACGACCAGTTAGTACCAAACTCAAATTCCATGGTGAGGCCGGTAGCCACACCAATAGCAAAGTTAATACCAAATAACTTGCCCCAAAACTTAGTCATATCACGATAAATCTCGCGACCGGTCATAACATAAACCGATTCCATAATAACTAAAATCCAGGTCATACCGATTGTTAACGGCACAAATAAAAAATGAAATAGAGCGGTGACAGCAAACTGTAATCGCGATAGATCCACAAAGGTTTCATCTATCATTTTTGGCTCCTTTGGTTGTGATGCAGTGACAGCACAAAGCAATTGTTAATGTTTTTAATAAACTTTCAGTAACTTCTGAAAGTTTGCATCATTATTGGCGTTTGTACAATTTTTGTCAACATGTATATTAGAAAACTTTAATATACTATGACATTACATCAGTCTATAAAATACGCAATCATCAATTAAGAGTAAGCTAGAAAAAAGTGGTGCGTTTTAAGCGTTTAACCTAGCCTTAAAACACGGTAAACTAATCGGTATGAACGCCGGGTTTACTTGTGAAAAAATAGCAAATGAAAAAAGATAAAAAACAACTACGAATTGGTATTGTGGCAGGTGAACTGTCGGGCGATATTTTAGGTGAAGGGCTCATAAAAGCGCTTAAAGCGCATTTTCCTGATGCAATTTTTGAAGGTATTGCAGGTCCTAAAATGCAAGCTCAAGGCTGCAAAACGCTGTTTGATATGGATGAACTGTCGGTTATGGGGTTGGTTGAAGTCCTTGGCCGTTTACCGCGTTTACTAAAAATTCGCAAACAACTTGTGCAGCATTTTATTGATAATCCTCCTGATGTGTTTATAGGCATTGACGCGCCCGATTTTAATTTACGTGTAGAAAAACCGTTAAAAGATGCGGGTATTAAAACTGTGCAATACGTTAGCCCTTCAGTGTGGGCGTGGCGTGAAAAACGCATTCACACTATAAGTGCAGCCACTAACTTAGTATTGGCTTTATTACCTTTTGAGAAAGAATTTTACGACAAGCACCAAGTACCTTGTACTTTTGTAGGCCACACATTAGCCGACGACATTGCACTTGAGCACGACGATAGCCAAGCCCGTAGCCAACTAGGCTTAAATGCTGATGACAAGGTGTTAGCGTTATTACCCGGGAGCCGGGGCTCAGAAGTGGGCTTGTTAAGTGAAACCTACATAAAAACAGCGGCTCAGTTGCAAGCACAGAACCCAGCGCTTAAAGTCGTTGTGCCACTGGTGAACGAAAAGCGCAAAGCGCAGTTTATTGCTATTTTAAATGCCACAGCGCCCTCACTAAATGTTAACTTACTAGACGGCCAATCAAATTTAGCCATGCAAGCCGCCGATGCCATATTACTGGCATCAGGTACGGCAACGCTTGAGGGCATGTTATATAAAAAACCAATGGTGGTTGGTTATAAAATTAAACCACTGAGTTATTGGATTTTTAAAACCTTATTTACCTTTAATATTAAATATTTTTCGTTACCTAATTTATTGGCAGACGAAGAATTAGTGCCAGAGTTTTTGCAAAGCGAGTGTAATGTCGCTAATTTAACAGCAGCACTTACCCCTATGCTAAATAGTGACAATAAAGAATTAAAAGCCCGCTTTTTAGCCATACATGAAAAAATTAGATTAGATGCAAGTAAACAAGCTGCAAATGCAGTGGCGGAGTTAATAAATGCAAATTGAACGACCTAATGTAACCCTAATTGCCGGTGTAGATGAAGTGGGTCGTGGACCGCTGGTGGGCGACGTGGTTACTGCCGCTGTTATTTTAAATCCCAATAAGCCAATCGCAGGCTTGGCCGATTCTAAAAAATTAACGGATAAAAAACGTCAATTATTAGCCACTGAAATAAAAGAAAAAGCACTGTGTTACGCCATTGGCCGTTGTAGTCCAAGCGAAATAGATGAGCTAAATATATTACAAGCCACTATGCTTGCCATGAGTCGCGCAGTGGAAGCACTTAGCACCGTGCCTGAATTTGTGTTTGTAGATGGTAACCGCCTGCCTAAATTAGCTATGCCCGCCCAAGCGGTGGTTAAGGGTGATAGCTTAGTCGCTGAAATCTCAGCCGCGTCTATTTTAGCAAAAGTGGCTCGTGATGATGAAATGATTGAACTTGATGCGCGCTATCCACAATATGGGTTTGCAGGGCATAAAGGGTATCCGACTAAAGCACACTTTGCAGCGCTTGAGCAATACGGCGCTATAGATGAGCATCGTAAGAGCTTTAAACCGGTGCAGCGTGTGCTTGCGCTTTCGGGTAAGGAGTAATTATGCCAACTCCTGATTTTGTTCACTTACGAGTGCACTCAGACTTTTCGATGGTTGATGGTTTGGCAAAAACCAAACCAATAGTCGCTAAAGCACAAGAGCTTGAAATGCCAGCGCTGGCAATTACCGATCAAATGAACTTTTGTGGTTTAGTGCGTTTTTATGGCGCAGCGCATAACGCAGGTATCAAGCCACTTGTTGGTGCTGATTTTTGGGTACGTAGTCCTGAGTTTCCTGATGAACCAAGCCGGATAACGTTATTAGCTAAAGATAACACTGGCTATAAAAATATTACTTTATTGATTTCTAAAGCTTACCAACGTGGTCATGTGTTTCATCGCCCAGTGATTGACCGTGAATGGTTAGTTGATTTAAAAGAGGGGCTCATCATACTCTCGGGTGCAAAAGATGGCGATTTAGGAAAAGCATTAATAAAAGGCAACCCCGCTATTGTTGAGTCGGTGGTAAGCTTTTATAAGCAGCACTTTAGCGATCATTATTATATTGAGCTTATTCGCACCAACCGTGCTCAAGAAGAAAATTATTTGCACATGGCAGTGGAGCTTGCAACCACAGAGCAACTGCCAGTGGTGGCTACCAATGAAGTGGTATTTTTAAAGCCAGAAAACTTTGAAGCCCATGAAATTCGGGTGGCTATTTTTGATGGTTATACCCTAGATGATAAACGCCGACCAAAGCGTTTTTCACAAGAGCAATACCTAAAAACGCCAGAGCAAATGGCAGAGCTATTTAGTGATATTCCAGAGGCGTTACAAAATACCGTAGAAATCGCAAAGCGCTGTAATGTAACCGTTCAATTAGGTGAGTATTTCCTACCAGATTACCCTACAGGCTCATTAAAAATTGATGAGTTTTTGGTTAAAGTCTCACAAGATGGACTTGAAGAACGACTGCAATTTTTATTTCCTGATGAACAAGAACGCCAAGAAAAACGCGGCGAATACGATGAGCGTTTAAAGATAGAGCTCGATGTAATTAACCAAATGGGATTTCCTGGTTACTTCTTGATCGTAATGGAATTTATTCAGTGGAGTAAAGATAACAATATTCCAGTAGGTCCAGGGCGTGGTTCAGGTGCGGGCTCCTTAGTAGCTTATGCGCTTAAAATTACCGATCTTGATCCACTAGAGTTCGATTTACTCTTCGAGCGCTTCTTGAATCCAGAACGTGTTTCTATGCCCGACTTTGACGTCGATTTTTGTATGGATAGACGTGATGAAGTAATTGATCACGTATCGGCCTTGTATGGCCGTGATGCGGTATCGCAAATTATTACTTTTGGTACTATGGCGGCCAAAGCGGTTATACGCGATGTAGGCCGGGTACTTGGTCATCCGTATGGATTTGTTGATCGTATTTCTAAGCTTATTCCGGGCGATCCGGGAATGACCTTAGCCAAAGCGTTTGAAGTTGAACCTCGTTTGCAAGAAGCCTACGACGGCGATGAAGAAGTTAAAGACTTAATCGACATGTGTCGTATTCTTGAGGGTTGTACCCGTAATGCCGGTAAGCACGCAGGGGGGGTTGTAATATCGCCGACCACGATTACCGATTTTGCTGCGCTCTATTGTGATGATGAAGGCAAGTTTCCGGTTACTCAGTTTGATAAAAACGATGTAGAAACTGCTGGTTTGGTTAAGTTTGACTTTTTAGGCTTACGTACGCTGACCATCTTGCAGTGGGCAGTGGATATGACCAACGAGCGCTTAAAGCGTGAAGGCAAGCAGCCGGTTGATATCAACACCATTCCACTGAATGATAAAAAAAGTATTGAACTACTGCTGCGCGCTGAAACCACCGCAGTATTCCAGCTAGAATCACGCGGCATGAAAGACCTAGTTCGCCGATTAAAGCCCGATTGCTTCGAAGATATGATAGCCCTTGTTGCTTTGTTCCGTCCAGGTCCACTGCAATCAGGCATGGTAGATAACTTCATCGACCGAAAGCTCGGCAGAGAAGAAATCTCATACCCCGATGCGCAATATCAACACGAAAGTTTAAAGCCTATTCTTGAGCCGACTTACGGCATTATTTTGTATCAAGAACAAGTTATGCAAATAGCGCAGGTGCTGGCCGGTTATACACTAGGCGGCGCCGATATGTTACGTCGTGCCATGGGTAAGAAAAAGCCCGAAGAAATGGCAAAACAGCGCTCAACCTTTGAAGAGGGCGCGCGTAATAATGGCATTGATGGCGAGCTTGCGATAAAAATATTCGACTTGGTTGAAAAGTTCGCGGGTTATGGTTTTAACAAATCTCACTCAGCAGCTTATGCATTGGTATCGTATCAAACGCTGTGGATGAAAACCCATTATCCGGCCGAGTTTATGGCTGCGGTAATGTCGGCCGATATGGATAACACCGACAAAATAGTAACGCTGGTGGATGAGTGTGAAAACATGAAGCTCACTTTGTTACCGCCCGATGTAAACGCTGGTGAATACAAGTTTACTGTTAATCTTCAAGGTGAAGTTGTTTACGGTATAGGAGCAATTAAAGGCGTGGGTGAAGCCCCCGTTGATGCCATATTAGAAGCGCGAGCTAAAGGCGGCCCATTTAAGGATTTATTTGATTTTTGTGCGCGTGTTGATTTAAAACGCTTGAATAAACGTGTCACCGAAAAATTAATTTATGCAGGTGCATTGGATCAGCTAGGACCAGAAAAAAATCAACCAGGGCGAGCAACGCTGCTGGCAAGTTTAAAAGATGCAATGCGCGCAGCCGATCAACACAACAAAGCTGAGCTGTTAGGGCAAAGTGACTTGTTTGGTTTACTGGCCACAGAGCCTGACGAAGTAGAGCAAGCGTTTATTAAAGCCACACCACTTACAGATAATCAATGGCTTGATGGCGAAAAAGATACCTTAGGCCTTTATTTAACTGGCCATCCTATAAACCAGTATCGACGAGAGCTTGGGCATTACACCTCAGGTCGACTCATTGATTTGCAGCCGACTAATCGCGATGTGGTCTCAACTGGGGCGGGCTTGGTGATTGCCGCGAGAACCTTAATTAATAAAAAAGGAAATCGCTGGGGCTTGATAACTTTAGATGACAAAAGCGCCCGAATTGATGTACGCTTGTTTCCAGAACAGTTTGAAATGTACCAAGATATGTTGCAAATCAATAATATTTTGGTGATATCCGGACAGGTCAGCTTTGATAACTTCTCTGGTGGTATTACAATGACCGCCAGAGAAATAAACACCATTGCTCAGGCGCGTGAAAAGCGTATAAAAGCGATTAAGATGACGCTGAATATGGTGCAGATCGAGGCTGGTTTCTTCGATAAATTACAAAAAGTACTCGAACCATACAAAATGGGAACGTGTCCGATCAAGGTATATTATCAACGCCCCGATGCGTTGGTGCAATTAACCCTAGGGATCGAATGGTGTGTTACGCCAAGTGACGACTTAATTCATAAGTTATCGCTGATGGCAGCGCAAAATGTAGAACTAGAATTTAACTAATTAGGTAGTTTAGAGCATGAGCCTCAATTATCTTGATTTTGAGCTTCCAATCGCAGAATTAGAAGCAAAAATTGAAGAATTACAAAATGTAAGCCGCGCTGGCGAATTAGACCTTGGATTAGAAGAGGAAGTCAGCAAGCTTAAAGAAAAGAGCGCACAAATGAAGGAGAAAATTTTCTCTGAACTTGGTGCTTGGCAAGTATCACAGCTAGCACGTCATCCGCTGCGTCCTTATACTCGAGATTATATCGAGCGTATTTTTACGGAATTTGACGAGTTTGCGGGTGATCGTACGTTTGCTAACGACCCTGCAATTTTAGGCGGCGTTGCTCGTTTAGATGGTGAACCTGTTATGGTGATCGGTCAGCAAAAAGGCCGTGGTACTGCTGAAAAAATTAAACGTAATTTTGGCATGCCAAAACCAGAAGGTTACCGTAAAGCATTGCGCTTAATGGAAATGGCTGAGCGTTTTAAAATGCCAATCATGACCTTTATCGACACCCCAGGTGCATACCCAGGTGTTGGCGCAGAAGAGCGTGGTCAGTCTGAAGCAATTGCACGTAACCTAAAAGTAATGGCCGCACTAAAAGTACCTACAATTTGTACTGTTATTGGTGAAGGTGGTTCAGGTGGTGCATTAGCGATTGGTGTTGGCGACAGAGTAAACATGCTGCAATACAGCACTTACTCAGTTATTTCACCAGAAGGCTGTGCCTCTATCTTATGGAAAAGTGCTGATAAAGCGCCACTTGCAGCAGAAGCAATGGGTGTAACAGCCGAGCGCGTTAAAGAGCTAGATTTAATCAACAACCTAGTTGATGAGCCGCTAGGTGGTGCACACCGTAATTATGATGCCATGGCACGTAATTTAAAAGTTCGCCTTAAGCGCGATTTAGCAGACTTACAAGCGTTATCGCTTGAAGAAATGCTTGATCAACGTTACAAGCGTTTAATGTCGTTTGGTTATTGCTAAACATAGCTAAATAACCTGAACTCTGGATAATAAATATATCTCAAGCAGCTATTTTCAGCGCTAACTGCGTTGAATTTACTTGCAATAGGCCAGCTATTGACGCGAAAATTCGCCTTGTTTTCACTGTAAATCTCTGGCTAGAGAGAATAAATCTAATTATTACTATGATTCAATATGTTAGTAAATCTCTTAACCAAAGTTCAGGTTAAATAGAGAAAAAAGCCGCCTATGCGGCTTTTTTTGTTTTAAAATACCGTAACGTAGAGCCTTTTTTATTCGGGTTATTAGCAATTCACTCATTGGTTATAATAATGCACACATCACATATTTATCTGCAGGTACAAAAAGCCCTCAATCATTATATAGAAAACGGGCAATTCACATTTACTGTAGCCTTATCTGGTGGCGTAGATTCGGTGGTGTTGTTGCAGATAATGCATGGGTTAAAAGAGCAGTGGCCACAATTAAATTTAAGTGCAATTTATGTAAATCATGGCTTAAGTGATAACGCCCATCACTGGCAGCAATTTTGCCAAGCACGTTGTGAGCAACTTTCAATTGATTTTAAAGCGGCACACGTCATTATTAAGCAGCAATCGCGCACCAGTATTGAAGCGCAGGCTCGCGAAGCTCGTTATCAAGCACTTGATGAATATAGCCCAAATGATAGTATCATTTTGTTAGGCCAGCATTTAAACGACCAAGTAGAGACATTTTTACTTCGTTTAAAGCGCGGCTCAGGCTTAAAAGGGCTCGGCGCCATGCAGCAAACTCGCGTGCTTGAAAGTGGCCGTGAGTGCTATAGGCCATTATTGGCGGTAAAACGCAGCGAGATAGAAGCGTTTGCCCAGCAATTTAATATTAGCCATATTACCGATGAATCCAACGCCAATGAACGCTTTGATCGTAATTTTTTGCGCCAGCAAATAGTGCCTAAGTTGGCAGAGCGTTTTACTGGATTTGAGCAGTGTACAGCACGAAGTATTGAATTATTGCAGCAGCAACAAGCACTGCTTGATGAATATACCCAGCAAGATCTCGCACAGTGTCTTAACCAACATCAGGCGCTTAATATACAAAATATGGCTCATTACAGCGCTATTCGCATTGCGAATCTTCTGCGCGCATGGCTGGCTCTATTTACCCATACCATGCCTTCGCAAAAACAGTTAATGCAAATAATGAGTCAGGCTATTCATGCGCAAGCTGACGCGCAAATGGTTATTGAGCTAAGCGGTGGGCAAATACGCCGCCACCAGGGTTATCTGTATTTTGTGCAACCGAGGCCTTTAGCCGTTAATATTGAACGGGTAACAAGTCACGAACTAGTGCTTAATGACGGAAAAATACTACAATGTTTGCAAGGGGTGGGTGTACGCGCGCCCAAATCGGATGAACAAGTTAGTGTTCGTTTTAACTGTAATAGCGCGCGTATTAAACCACTAAAAAAGCCAGGCAGTAATACGCTTAAGCATTGGTTTAAAGATGCAAAGGTAGCGCCTTGGCTACGTGCTGATATTCCATTAATTTTTTACAACGATGAGCTAGTACAAGTGGTTGGTTATTTTATTAGTGATAACCATAAAGATGATACTGGTTTTATTTGGGAGTATAAATCATGAGTCAGCAGCCTCATGTTGGGCTGTCGCTTATCAATAAGGCACCCATTGGCATATTAATTACGCTATTGATTGCGGTTTTATCGAATGTATTTTTAACCCTTAATATTACTACCCTCGGCTACGCTGTATTGGGTGGTATGGTATGTGCCGCCATTTTACTTGCCTACTGGTTGGGTAAAGGGGGCGTGTTTTTCATTTTAGGAGTGAGTACGCCTTTACTGTTGGTGCTTTTTACACCACTTGCAACAATTGCGGCATTACTTAATTTACTCAGTGGCTTCTTTTTTGGTTTTTGCACCATGCTACTAATTTACAAATACTTTATATTAAAAAAGTAGCGTAAAAAAGCCCAGCGGGGGAGGCTGGGCTTTTCAAATATTATGTTCTTTTATTGTTTAATAGGCTTTTGCGCAGTTTCGCCCAGATGCTTTTGCTTTATACAAGCCCTTGTCCGCACGAGAAAATATCTCATTTTGGCAATCATCACTGTTAGTTAGGGTAAAACCAATACTGGTTGTTACATTGTACTTAGACATAATCGGTGAGTTTCTTACTAAACGCATGATACGTTCTGCAATCACTTTATTGGTGGTAAAAGCGGGGTCCTCAATTAGTATTGAAAACTCATCGCCACCAAAACGAAATACTGAATCTGTGCCTCTAATACTACTAGATAAAACTGTGGCAAATTCTATTAAAACGTCATCGCCAATTTTATGACCATAGTTATCATTTACTTGTTTAAAATTATCTAAATCAAGCAGCATTAAACTAAATGGATGGCCGTTACGTCTATGATTTTCAAGCTTTTGTTGTAACATGTCATTAAATTGACTACGGTTGTTTAACCCCGTCAACGAGTCTTTTGTTGCTAGCTTTAATACACGGTTGTACATTATTGCATTACGTAGTGGATAAATTAATACACTGTGAAAATGCTGCAGCTTTTTTTCAATAGCCGCACTAAGCGGATATTTTGTGTAATAAGTGAGTGTGCCTAAATGCTCACTTTCAACTTTTAGATCAAATGAGTAGGCTGGATTTTCAACATCACTATTGGGTGTTTTAACATCAATACATGATGTTTGAAAGTGTACCCCAGAAAAATTAAGCAGCTGTTTTGCAAAATTTGCAAATGTGCCTAGAATATCTTCCAGCACTAAGCTGGTTTGCAGTTTGGCCGCCAGCTCATGCAGTGCTGTTGGTGTATTGCTATTGTATTGCTCTGCTGAGAACGGCAAAAATTCACCGCGACCAGAGATACGTTGTGTCAAAATATGAACGTTTTCCACTATTTCTTCCCCCTATAGTATTACTTTTTATAAATAAGCAGATTGCGTGCCATATTTTTATTCTGGCTGAAAGTTATGCGATTGCTATAGTTAAGTCACATCCCATAGATTATTTTAAGGTTTGCGTTGCAAAGTATTAATGCTCAGATTTTTGGACTTTTAGTCGCTGCGGTTTTATTTGTATGGCTATTTAAGCGCATAGGGCTTCCCCCTGTGTTGGCTTATTTGGCTGTGGGTTTATTAGCGGGTGGTCATGGTGTTGGCTGGATGACGCAAAGCCATGAGATGGACTTTATTGCAGAGCTAGGTATTGTATTTTTGCTGTTTAGCTTAGGTTTGGAGTTTTCTGTATCGCGCCTAATGGCGATGCGTAATATTGTATTTGGTTTAGGGTCGCTACAAGTATTTGTTAGTAGTATTTTGCTGATTGTGACTCTGCATTTATTAAATTTTAATTTATTAACCAGTTTTACCATTGGCATTATTATTATGCTCTCCTCTACTGCGGTGGTTGCTAAATTATTAAAAGAGAGCGGCGATTTAAATAAACGCCGAGGGCAATTGGCAATTGGCGTTTTATTATTTCAAGACATTGCTGTTGTACCATTACTAATTATTTTACCGTTATTTGCCAGCAATGACTCAAATGGTATTGGCTGGGTTCTGTTATTTGCACTAACTAAAGGTGCGTTTGTCTGCGTGTTGCTATGGGCAATTGGCAAATGGGTTTTACCTAAAGTCTTTAATGAAGTGGCATTAGCAAAAAGTGATGAGCTATTTGTTTTAACTACCTTATTAGTTGCTTTGTTTGCGGGTTTACTTACTTATTCATTTGGCTTATCAATGGCATTAGGGGCATTTTTAGCGGGTATGATGCTTGGTGAAAGCCATTACCGCCATCAGCTAGAAGCGGATATTCGCCCGTTTCGTGATATTTTAATGGGTTTATTTTTTGTCACCGTAGGTATGCAGCTAGATATCAGCTTTGTTGTTAATTATGCGGGTATTATTGTTGCTGCCTTACTGGGCATTCTAGTCTTAAAAATCACCGTAGTAACCGTATCGTCTTTATTTATGGGGGAGAGAAAACAGGACGCATTAGCTTGCGCTATTATGTTATGGCAAATGGGTGAGTTTGGTTTTGTGTTAATAGCACTCGCAGCACAGCATGACTTACTGAGTGCGGAGCAAGTATCATTTTTAATTGCCATGGGTGTAATTTCTATGGCTCTCACCCCGTATTTAATCGATAAAACCCCCTTTATTTTAAAGCGACTGGGTATGTTAGAGCGCGCTAAGTTTGCCTATGAAGATGAGCCACAAAGCAGTACGCTTTATAATAATCATGTAGTTATATGTGGATTTTCTCGGGTAGGGCAAACTATTGCTCGCTTTTTATCGCCAGAGGCTATTGATTATGTGGCCATTGAAAGCGATCCCATATTAGTGCAAGAAGGAAAAGCGGCGGGTGAACCGTTATTGTTTGGTCATGTTGAGCAAAAAGATATTTTAAAGTGTGCAGGGGTAGAGCGAGCACGCTTAGTGATTATTACTTTTACGGAATTTCAACAAACTCAAATAGTGATTGATGCCATAAAGCAGGTTGCTCCTAGGGTAAAAATACTCATAAGAACCCGTGACGACAGCCAACTAGAGCGTTTAAAAGATTTAGGCGTCACTGAGGTTGTTCCTGAGGCATTAGAGGCAAGCTTAATGCTGGTCTCACATGTGTTGTCTATGTCGGGTGTACCAATGAGCCGAATAATTCGCCGTGTTAGTAGCGAAAGACGTAACCGCTATAAGCTATTACAAAGTTTTTTTGCAGGCGAAAACATCGAAAGCGATACCAATTTGCCCGAACGGTTAGAGTACTTACATGTCATTGCCTTGCCGGATAAAGCATTTGCGGTAAACAAGGCTATTAGTGAGCTTAATTTAGCTAAAAGAAAGGTGTTAATTAAGGCGCTTCGGCGTAAAGGTGAAGAGATAGAGATGCCACAAGAGCATACCGTACTATACGCAAATGATATTATAGTGTTGCAAGGCAAACCTAGGCGAGTAGAGCATGTTGAGCATTACTTGCTCGATGGCATTGAGTAAGAGTAGCCTCTTAGTCTAGCTCTAAAAACTTTCTCATCTCGGGCAGTTGCTTCATGCCATCTTCGTATCCAATTTGAATTAAGTGCTGGGTATAGCGTTTTTCAAATAATAAGTAACTGGTTAAACTCGACTGAGAGCGTTTTTTTACACCGATCATACGCAGTAACACTTTAATTGCCCAAGGCATATCATCATAGTATTGCGCTGCAATTGCATTAAAGTTTTGCGAGGGGTTAATGATAAAGCTGTCTATTTGTTTTAACTCTTGATGCTTTTGTCTATCGGGTAATAACCCCAGCGTACGATTTACTCGATCTAATCGTTCTAAATCAGATTGCATAGTGTCGGTAAATACACTGTCGAGTAAGTGGCCTGCTACAGCAGAAAGCCCGGGGAAATGCGCAGAGTAACCTGGAGGGTGAGGTTCCTTGGGTTGTTCAACACCAATAATAAATATTTTATTTGCCCCTAAGTGAATAGACGGGCTTAAAGGTGAAAGTTGATGTATAGAACCATCACCAAAGTAGTGGTTATAAATATTTACACTAGGAAAAACCATAGGAATAGCACTTGAGGCCATTAAATGCTCAACATTAATTCGCGTAGCGCGACCTTCGCGTTTTGCTCGCTGCCAAGAATGCTGCGTATTTGACTGAAAAAAAGCAACAGAATCACCGGTCGTATAACTAGATGCTGTAATCGACAGCGCCTCTAAGTAGTCACGATGTAAGTTACGTTCAATTCGATGTAAATCAAGAATATCGTTTAATAGCTTTCTAAGTGGCCGATTATTTAATAAGCTCGCCGGTGGATGGTTTATATGCTCAGACTGAAAACTAGTTAAAATATTACGAGTAATATGACCAAACACACTCAAAAAGTCACTTTTATATACCATAGAGGTGGAAAAGTTTTTCCATACTGTCTCTAGCTTTCTAACGGCTAAATGCATACATGAAGCGTAACACGCTAACGCCGCAGAATTAATTGCGCCAGCAGATGTACCATTTATCACTCTAAAGGGCAGCGGGGCAGTTCTGGGCATACTTTGCGCTAATGCTTTTAACACGCCCACTTGGTAAGCTGCTCGGGCACCACCACCGGTGAGTAATAAAGCCACTTTTGGTTTACTAGGATCGACTTGCTTAATTTTCATGTTACGTATTTAAACTGTTCACTGTCTTTACTTTATTTATTCACTGTAAGTCTTTAAGCTAGAAGAATCAAAGGATACATAACTTACATTAATAAATATTGGTGTAAATTATGAATTAAATCTGTTTAGAGTACTCTAAACAGTATCGCATTTTTATATTTATGGAGTTCGTATGTCAGATAAACCATCAGGATCAGACGTTCAAAAACGTCCGCCGAATAACAACCTTATCTTTGCAGGGGTTATTTTATTAATTATCATTATTGCCGCTGCGTTTGTTTTATTAAAACCAAGTGAAGCTCCAAAAACAGTTATGCAGGTTGAAGAACCAGTAAAAGAGCAACCTATTATGGAGTTAAAGCCTGAAAACGATCCTGTGGTAGGTGCGCCCTCTGTTAAGCCTGAAAAACCTGCGGAATTAGATGTTCCAGCTCAGCGTCCAGAAGTTGAGCCCGAAGCTGAAGTTGTATCTTTACCAACGTTAAACGACAGCGACCCTGTAGTCATTGCAAAATTAGATGAATATTTGGGTGATGTAGCGATGAGCTTAATATTAAATGATGATGTTATTCGCCGTGGCGTAGTATTTGTCGATAATTTAGCAAAAGGCAAAGTGGCTACCAAGCATACCCCAGTTGCAAAATTAGAAGAGGGTTTTAGCGTAAACGAAGGCGATATTTTAACAATTGATCCTAATAGCTATGAACGCTATACCCCATATGTAAAAGTACTCACAAGTATGAGTGCAGCTCAAGCTGTGCGTTTATATGATGAGTATAAACCACTGATCAACAGCGCATATACTGAAATTGGTTACGGTGATGATGAGTTTACTCAAACACTTGAAGATGCCATTGACCTGTTACTTGATACTCCTGAGCCAAAAGGTAGCTTACCATTATTGCGTGATTCAGTGACCTATCAGTATGCGTTTTCTGAATGGGAGCAATTACCTGCTGCGCAAAAGCAACTTTTACGCATGGGCCCAGAGAACATGAAAAAAGTAAAAGCGGCACTACGTAACATAAAAGCAGAGTTAGAGAGCAATTAATAATCGCTTTAACACCTAAATAGACTGCGATTGTATATGAAGTATGCAATCGCACTTTCTTTTTTGATTATCCCTTGAATAACAGAGCAAAAGTAGAGATAATCTCAATCGCGCCAACCAAGGCCCTCAATGGTAGTCTTATTGGTCCTCTCGCAACACTAGCAGGCGAACCTGGTCAGGCCCGGAAGGGAGCAGCCACAGTTTGTGACGTGTGTGCCGAGATGTGGCTGGTAAGACTGCCACCCAAATTCCTCATTTGGGTGTATTAAAATTCCATTTATCTATTTTCTAATATTTATTTTGTTATTCGTACGCTAATTCTAGCTTTTACGCACTTAGCTAATTTTTTGTCATTATAGACAATAGCTAATGGGTAAGTAATAATTAAAACTCGCGATTATACTATACACCGCAGGTGTTCAATAAAGCTATAAAGGGTCAATATGACATCTCAGAGGAATAAATGGGCGCTGGCAATATTACTCGGGCTTATTGGAGGTTGCGCTAACCTTCTACCTCTGTATTTTTTTGATAGCTCTGAATTTTTATTTGGTCAGACGTTTGTAATACTTAGCCTAGTGTTTGCAGGGCTTCGTTATTCTCTTCTTAGTTTAGCGATTGTAACTGGTTTTTTATTTTATCGCTGGGGGCATAGCTGGACCAGTGTTGTTTATGTACTTGAGCTATTTTGGCTTTATGTCTTTTGTTTAAAGCGTTCTAAGCCAATACTTCCTTTAGGCGCCGTATTTTGGTTTTTAGTGGGCTTACCACTGGTGTGGGTTTTGGGTCACTTTGTTATAGGCCTGCCTTGGCTCACACTTGTTGTGGCTGCCTCAAAATACTTAATCAATGCTATGATAGCGTTGGCTTTGGTCGACTTGGTGAGTATATTTGTCCCCCATGCAAGCCGAGCTTATCAAGGGCAGCCTCTGGCCCGAATATTAAGCTATGTTGTAAGTATAATTATTGTTTTGGTGGTTTTGATCACCAGCGTTTTTTTGGTTAATCAGCATTATTCGCGCTTAGAATACGAAGTAAACACTCAACTTAAAGAAAAATCTCGTTCGATCAGTGCCCAGCTGAGTGATTATTTATTGTTTCATAAAAGTGCCATGGTAATAACCAGTGATGCAATAAGTGCTGGGGCATCTATACAACAGCAGTTAGAGCGACTAATGGAGTTATATCCTGGCTTTGTAACTAGCCTATATGCCAGCTCTGAAGGTTATGTCGAGAAAAGTATACCGAGTGAATTGCTCAGTGGTTTGAGTCAGAGTCAGCGTTATGTTGATGATCGTCCTTATTTTGCTCAAGCTCAGCAGTTCCCGTTGGGCTACATCAGTGGTGTTTTTCAGGGCAGAGGATTAGGCGATCAACCCATTGTAGCGCTTTCCGCCCCGATTTATAAAAATGATGAGTTTTATGGGGTCGTTGAGGGATCACTTAAGCTAGATCAATTAGAGCGGTTTATACCAAATTTATTTGAATATAATGGGGATTTACTTGTTCTAGATGCAGATAAAAAAGTGGTATTTAGTTCGTTAAGCCAGTTTGCTGCGCTCAGTGATTTTAAGCAGCAGGAACTTAGTCTTCAAAGCCTCAGTGGCAATCAACTTTTTCGCTCAAATGATAACGAGATGTACCATACAAATCAGTATGTTGACGACAACACAGGTTGGCAGGTTATATCGTTATATAATCGTAAACATTTAACTATGGTGGTAGTGGCTGCATGGTTGCCTACTATGTTATTAGGATTATGCTCTATTGCACTAGTGGTTTTATTTATTCATAAATTTACCCATTTGTTGGTTAAACCCATCATAGAGCTCACTCATTTAATTAATAGCTTTAGTAAAACTAAAAAACACGTATTTAATACAGATTCTAGTTGGTATGAAGTGCTGCAACTACAGCAACAATTTGAAATGTTGGGCAATGCACTACAACACTCAATTAAAAGTTTGCAAGCTTCTAATGTAAAAAATGAAGATCTCAATAAACAGCTTAGTCATTTTAATCAGCAATTAGAAGAGAAAGTCGCAGAGCAAACAACTGAATTAACACAAGCAGTTAAACTCGCCAATGAAGCAAATATTGCTAAGTCACAATTTTTAGCAAACATGAGTCACGAACTTCGAACACCTATGAATGGCATATTAGGTATGGGAGAGGTTTTGCTTCGAGATCAGTCCTTAAGTACCGAACAAAAGGAGTTGTTAATCACACAACAAAAAAGTGCAAAAAACTTGCTTAATATTCTTAACGATATTTTAGATTTTTCTAAAATTGAAGCAAATGCCATGGAGCTAAATATTAAGCCTACGCAGCTAACTCCATTTATAGAAAATATACGTTCTTTATTTTCCTCGATTGTTGCTGCCAAAGAGGTAGAGTTTACGGTTATTCAATCTAAGAATTTGCCACTGTGCATTAGTGTTGATGAATTACGCTTAAATCAGGTGATCATTAATTTACTCTCTAATGCGTATAAATTTACGCAGCAAGGCTTTGTGAATTTGTCGTTTGATTATCACGATAATAAGCTTCAAGTTAGCGTTGAAGATAGTGGCATTGGTATTGCGAAGGCACAGCAATCACTGTTATTTAGCGAGTTTACTCAAGCTGATGTGGGCGTTGCTCGTAAATATGGGGGAACAGGGCTCGGGTTGGCTATTTCTCAAAAGCTGATAAAAATGATGGGCGGTGAAATTCAGTTAAACAGCGAAGAGGGTAAAGGTAGTACGTTTGCGTTTAGTATTAGTGCACCAGAGTCAGCAGACGCTCCCTCAACCTTACCTAAAAAAGCAGCTTTGCAACCAAATCTGCTGGGTAAGCACATACTGTTGGTAGAAGATAATGCGATAAATCGGCAGGTTATTTCAAAAATGTTGGAGCCGACTAAAGCTGTGGTTGTTATGGCCGAGGATGGTATTAAGGCTCTTGATGTATTAAAAGAGCAATCGTTTGATTTGATTTTAATGGATTGCCAAATGCCTAACATGGATGGTTATGAATGCACACGTACGATTAGAGTTATGGAAGTTAAAACAGGTTGGCGAGTGCCTATAGTAGCGATTACGGCTAATGCCTATGAAGAAGATAAACAGCGATGCTTAATAGCCGGTATGGATGACTTTATTGCGAAACCAATTAATAGTGATGATTTATACACTGTGATTGGTAATATACTCAGTTGATAATAGTTCAACAGGCAAAAGCTGACACCGTGCCAGAGAGTATTCACTTGCCAAATGGTTAAATGTATCTAATTAGTTTTATGAGCAGAAAAATAAGATAATAGAATGGGGGATTAGCCTGAGTAAACTAATGGAAAGTCGATGCTACTCAGGCTAAGTAATTACATTGACTCTAATTTCATACCGCGTGTTTCTTTGATGTATTTGACCACAAAAAATACACTAATAAATGCCGATAAGGCATAAAAGCCATAAGCACCAGCTAAACCAATACTGCCGAGCATAATCGGGAAGGTCATAGTAATAGCAAAGTTAGCTATCCATTGCGCGCTAGCTGCAACAGCAAGGGCCGCACCGCGAATACGGTTATTAAACATTTCGCCAAGTAGCACCCACACTATAGGGCCCCAACTTAAGCCAAAAAATACCACAAACAAATTAGCCATTATTAATGCAAAGGTACCCATATTTTCGCTAAGTGCCAACTTGCCTGCTTCATCAAGTCCAGCGCTACCAAAGGTGTAAGTAAGTGCACTTAAACTAATAAACATACCTAAGCTACCTACCAACAATAGTGGCTTGCGGCCTACTTTATCGACTAAGGCAATAGCAATAAAGGTAGATAAAATATTGGTGGTGCCGGCAAGTACATTAATAAACAGTGATTGTGATTCATCAAAACCGGCGGCTTGCCATAGCTCTGAACCGTAATAAAATACCACGTTAATACCAACGGATTGTTGGAAAACAGATAAAGCTACACCCACCCAAACAATAGGGTGTACTTTTTTACTGCCATCGATAAATAAATCGCGAATACTTGGCTTTTTATCACTTTGCAGAGACTGCTTAACGTCACTGATTTGTGTATCTGCATTATCATTTGAGATTTTGTTAAATACAGTTTTAGCGTGTTTAAGTTTACCTTGTGCAACTAGGTAACGCGGTGATTCTGGAATAAAAAGTACACCAATTAAAAATAAGCCTGCAGGAACAAGTTCAGCCCAAAACATCCAGCGCCACGCGGCTAAATCTAACATTAAAATACCCTCGGCACCGCCAGCAGCGTTAGCAATTAGGTAGTTACTTAAAAAAGCTGCAAATAAACCAAGAACTATAGCGAGTTGTTGCAGTGTAGCTAAGCGACCACGTAGACTCGCAGGAGCAACTTCTGCTATATAAGCAGGCGCTAAAACCGAGGCAGCACCTATACCTAACCCACCAAACAAGCGGTAAAAAATAAACTCAGCAGAACTATCTGCAATGCCAGAGCCAAAAGCGCTGACTGCAAATATAATGGCAGTGACAATCATAATAGCGCGACGGCCAAACTTGTCAGCTAATGGGCCAGCGGCGAATGCCCCGAATGCACAGCCTAATAATACAGATGCAACATTAAAACCAGTTGCAACACTGCTTGAATTAAATGTATTACCCAATGCCGATACGGTGCCATTTATAACGCCTGAATCAAAACCAAATAAAAAGCCACCAATAGCGGCAACGGCCGATATAAAAATAACATAAAAAAGCGAGCACTTAGTCTGTGCGCTATGCTCACCTTTAGTTGCATGCTGTGTCGTCATGTTGTTCAATCCTAATTTTTATTATGTGTAATGTAGTTAAAGTGCCACTAATAATTTGCGGGCAACCTTAGCACAGAGTAATCACGCTAAAAAAGATATTTCAATAGTAATACGTATGCATAAAAAATTTTTATTGGGTTGATAAAAATAATGAGATGCTAGATACTGTTTTTATATACAGTGTGGGCGGTTTTATGAAAAAAGAGTTACCAGCGAAATATTATTTGGCACATTTTAGAGAGCTATTAACTTTTGTGAGCGAGAAATGCATGCATTTACTCGAGCAAAAGCATATTTCATTTATTAGTAAAATAAACGCGCTCGACGAGCAGAGCCAGTGTATGTTGGCGCGCATTTATTCTCGTAAGCCTTATTTAGTTCAAACCCAATCATTAAACTACGAAGAAATTAGCTCGCCATACCAAGCACTTTTTAAATTAAAAGCGGCAAAGTTAATTGTAGAACCCTCTGATAAAGATCATAGGCAGCTACTAAGTCACCTAACAAAACCGGCCTTAATAGAGCTGCTAGAAAAGCAAGAACAAACGCCATTATTTAAAAAAAGCGCTGCTAAAAGTAACTTAGTTGAAATAGCTATTTCATTCTTTGAATCTAAGCCAGAGTGTCTTGCACATTTATATAATCAGTACGTGATAAATAATAGAGAAGAGTATTACGAGTATTTTGAATTTTTATATATTGGCAGGCTCAGTGCAGGCGATATTAATCATCAAAATCGATTTGTACTGCGAGATTTAGGCGTAACACCTGTTAGGCAAGAGCATAATGAAAGCTTATCGCGCTTTGATTCAATAAAGGAAGCGCAGTCTAACTATGCATTAAACCGTTTGCGACTAACGCTTAAAAATACAAAAGATGACAATGAAAGAGAGGAACTAGCAAAGCAGCTAATAAATGAAGTAGCAGTAGGGGTTATTGCACAAGAGTTAAAAAACAAGTTACTGGTTATACTTTATAAGCAACTAAAAACAACTAACCCAACACTTGCGTATGATTTACTTAATGCCTGCGAAGACGATGCACAAGCCCTCGAGATTCAAATAAGGGAGCAATATCGACAGGGTAATAAGCAATGGGTAAAAGCGCAGCTTGAGAAGATTATAGAAAACCCGCTCACCGATGAGTTACTGTATTTCGCAGATGACTTTTTAATGCGTAAATTTAACAAGCAAACCCGTTCGCGGCTCAGTGAAATGTTAGCCAGTACACGTTGTATTATAGAAGTTGATGAGCTTTACCGTGGAGATGTTGAGTTAGGTGTAAGCGAGCACTACACTCGTCAAGGTAAGCAGGTTTTTTATACTGAGAATACCTTGTGGCAAAGCCTATTTGCACTGGTTTTTTGGCAAGAGCTGTTTATTGAAACTCCGACGCCTCCTTGTAATGAATTTGATATTTTCCCGCAAGCGTTAAAAACAGACTCTTTTTACTTAAATCAATCCTCACAAATAGAAGCGCGGCTAGCTACGTGTAATAGTACCCCAAAATTCCTGCGTTTAGTGTGTAACCATGCCGCGAAGTATTATGAGCAACCAAATGGCTTATTTAGATGGCACAAAGATGTATTAAAGCCATTAGAGATGCTTATTTTAAACAGCCCAATAAATGCGCTATTAAGCCATTTAAAAAACATGGCAAAAAACTACCGACAATTAAAAGATGGTTATCCCGATTTAATGATTGTTGATAATAACGCCGTTCATTTTGAAGAGGTTAAAGCGCCTGGCGATAAGCTTAAAAGAAACCAGTTAGTGAGTATCGATAATTTAAAAAGCTGTGGCTTTATCGTAAATATTGCAGCGGTAAACTGGTATGTAGATCCTAAGCGGATTTATAGTGTTGTTGATATTGAAACAACAGGGGGATTAAAGGGTGGTAATCGAATTACCGAAATTGGTGTTGTTAAAATACAGCAAGGCAACATCATTGATACATGGACTACGCTGATAAACCCAGAGCGGCCTATCCCTCGTTTTATTACTAAACTAACCGGTATTAACGACGCCATGGTAAGTGATGCGCCTATATTTAGCGACATTGCTTCGACTTTATTAGATAAGCTTTCGGGTAGTATTTTTGTCGCTCACAATGTTAATTTTGATTATGGCTTTATTAAAAAAGAGCTTGAGGGGCTGGGAATCAACTTTAAAATGCCAAAAATATGTACCGTTGTTGAGTCACGTAAAGCATTTAAGGGATTAAAATCGTATTCGCTGGGAAATTTATCTGCACACTTTAATTTAGACTTAACCAACCATCACCGTGCATTAGACGATGCTAAAGCGGCCGCGCAGTTATTATTACTTGTTCAGCAAACGGACAGTCAGTGATAAATTTGAGCCAGTTAAATGTATTTTGCTTAAAGTAGTAAAGTGCCTTGTGTATAAATACAGGGTATTAAAAAATTAGGTTTATCTATTTTTAATGGCCGATTAAAACTGCGCTTATAAAAATAATCGCTGTAAGCTTTGCAATCCCATGATAATATTAAATTTATATTAACAACTTTTAGGGCGGGTGTTTTAAAAGTGGTGTATGTTTCTGGGCAAAAACAATAATAAATTAAGGATAATAATGAATCATCGACAATTGAGTGCCACTTTGCTGGTATTGATGGCTTTAATAACTGGCTGTAATTCGTCACCAATAAGTCTTTACAGCGATAATACTATGAAGAAAAAAGAATATAATGGTGTTAAGGCATACAGAAAAGGGGAGTTTGAAGAGGCTTTTAACTATTTAGAAGAGCCCGCTGCATTCGGTTATAAAAGTGCACAATACACCCTAGCGTTTATGTTTTTAAAAGGACAATATTTAGAGCAATCAACTAAGCTTGGTATGGGGTGGTTGGGTGTTGCTGCAGAAGCAGGCGTTGAAAATTGGTCACAACAATATGATACTTTTTATGCCGCTGCGACAACAGAAGAGAAGCAAGAAATAGATGCAATTGTTGCCGTTTATATTGAACAATTTGGTGTTAAAGCTCAAAACATGACCTGCCGTAGGTCAACATCACCTAGGCGCACATTCGGCGAAATTAAAATTGATTGTAATAAACACGATGGTGTTGTCACTGTTCATGAAATACAAACAATAGAGTAAAGCTAGTTACTAACTAGCTTTTTCTCAAAGTCACTTTTTACGATATCGAGCGCTTTTAATACTTCTTCTGGCTCTACATCGTGTTGCTCTAAAATCATAATTAAATCAACAGCCAGTTTCACGTGTGTAGGAGCTTCTTCTAACGGGTTACTCATTAATATCTTTCTTTTTAGCAATCTGATCAATCGCAAAATTAATGGCAACTTCTACGCGTTGTTCCATATCTAAACGATCTGTTTGAGTTAAATAAAACGCCATATCTACATCGTATCTAATATAACGTGGGGGTAATTGATTGAGTACGGTGCAGCAAAAGTCAGCCATTACATCGTCGTTGTAACGTTCATTAAGTTTACGTTTTTCTATTTCTTCTAAAACGAGTTTTTCGTAAAAATTGTGTATGTCGTCATCTAATCGCATATTCCTGTCACTCTTTTTTATTGTCTGTAATGAGTCTATACCAAGGATTGTTATAAATCGAGAGCCGCTTTAAATAGTTGCTTATGGACACTAACTAAATTGTTGATGTTACGTTGATAACCGCCACCTAAAGCGCACGTCAGTGGTATGTTTCGCTGCTTACAAAAGTTAAGAACAGCAAAGTCGCGTTTATACACACCAGCTAGAGAAACATCAAATAAGCCGAGTTCGTCTTTGGTATAAATATCGGCGCCCGCATTATATAAAATAATATCGGGCTGGTGGAGACGAACACATAACTCAAGAGCTTGCTCTAGTGTTGTTAAATACTCTGCATCTGTGGTGTTTGCAGGTAAGCCAAAGTCATAGTTTGAGAGCTGTTTTTGCCGAGGAAAGTTTTGTTCACAGTGAATTGAGCAACTAATTATCTGCTCGTGCTGTTGGGTTATTTGCGCGGTACCGTCACCTTGGTGTACGTCACAATCAAATATTAATACAGTGTCGGCTTGCTCTGTTGAAATAAGATGCGCTGCCGCAATGGCTAAATCATTAAAAATACAAAAGCCACTGCCGTAATTGCTGTAAGCATGGTGATAGCCGCCACTTAAATTAGCCGCTAAACCACTTTCAAGTGCTGTTTCAGCGGCTTGAATACTGGCACCAACAGAGTAAAGAGTTCGCTCAACAAGTTTATAAGAGTGAGGAAATCCCATTTTTTTAACCGCTTTGTCAGTTAACGACCCGTTTAAAAAGTCAGCAATATAATCTGAGCTATGGCATAAGCTTAACTGCGCTTTAGTTGCTGTCGAAGGCGATATAAACCGCGTATAGCCTAAACGTTCAACTTCATGCTTGAGCTGTTGATACTTTTTAATTGGAAATCGATGGCGCTCAGGGAGCGTTAAAGCAGAGTAGAGAGGGTGATAAAAAAGCTGCATTAGCGTAGCTGTTGTTTTTCTACTTGTTGAATTTTGTCTTCGGTGGCAGAAATTGCTTTTCTACAACGGCCGAGTCGTGCATGAGTAGTTAAAATTTCTTGGTTAAGCTTTTGTGCTTGCGCAGGCGATGCTTTTTCCATTTGCAGTTTACGCTCTTCAATCATCAGTACTAGGCGACGTTCAAATTCATGGTTTTGTTTAAGTTCATCATATAATTCGTGGGATGATTGCATGATTTTTTGCACCGCTTGTTTATAAACAGGCTGTTTAGCACGAGGCTTATAATGACTTTTATTTTCTTTCACCCAAATAGGGGTCGATTTAATAACATTAAATACCGCTTGTACCTGACTGGCAATACGCTCAAGTGCATAGGTGTAAGCATGGCGGTGTTCGCTCGGTGGTAGGCTAGCTATTTCATCTTCTATTTCTACTACGTAGTCGGCTAAGTTCATACTTTTGGTGCTAAACACGGCTCTGTCAAATAGGCTCGGCTGTGCCTGCATATAACGGTTTTTAGAAAAGAGCTTTGCTTTGTCGAATTGCTCTGCCTGTTGCTTAAGCGTGGCAACTTGTTGGCGTAGTTTGTCTAAAGCAGCAGATTGCATATTAAAAGTATGCCTCGTAAATTAGTTTTAATGCTAAAAGTATAACCATAGTATTAAATACTGGACGAATAAATTTACTGCCAAAACGAATCGCTGAATGTGCGCCAAACCATGCACCAAGCATGATAAAGAAGCCCATTGTAATTCCCAGTAAAAAGTTAACATGGCCAAGTGCAACAAAGGTGATCAGCGAGATAAAGTTAGAAACAAAATTCATTGAACGCGCCAAACCACAATTAAGTAGCAAACTCATTTTATAAAGCATACCGTTTGAGGCAGTCCAAAAAGTTCCCGTTCCAGGCCCCGCCAAACCATCAAAAAAGCCTAGGCTTAACCCTTGTAGCCACTGTTTAATTTTTATTGCGCGGGTTAATTCAGGTAGGTCGTCGCTTTGTGTGGTACTTAAATTACCAAACAAGCTGTAGCAAGCCACTAAAATAATAATAATGGGTAAGAGCTTATTTAAAAATTCAATGCTTAAATGATCAACAATGAGTGTGCCTAACAAGGCACCTATGGCGGTGGCGATTATAGAAGCAAACCAAAATCGTGGGTTAAATAATTGTTTTTTATAATAGGTAATACTGGCAGTTAACGAGCCAAAACTGGCGGCCAATTTATTAGTGCCGAGCGTCAAATGAGGAGGTAATCCCGCCGTTAACAGTGCCGGTACAGTGAGTAAACCACCACCGCCAGCAATAGCATCAATAAAGCCCGCTAAAAGTGCAACGCCACATAAAATAGCCCAAGTTGTTGGGTCGAGTGCAAGTTCAAACATCAGTAATCTATTTGTCTTTTAAAAGGTGGTAAGGTGTCGAGCATGGCTTTGCCATATCGTTTGGTGATTAAGCGTCTATCTAAAATAGTTATTGTGCCAATATCACTTTCTTTGCGCAGCAGTCTACCACAGCTTTGTACCAATTTCTTTGCTGCGTCTGGCACGGTTATAGATAAAAACGGATTACCGCCTTTACTTTGCACAAACTCCGCTTGTGCTTCTTCGATAGGCGAGGTGGGCACCGCAAATGGAATTTTTGTAATAATCAGGTTTTCTAAATATTTACCAGGTAAATCAAGTCCTTCAGAAAGGCTTTGGGTGCCAAATAAAATACTGCCTTTGCCTTCATCAATATTTTTAGTGTGTAATTTGAGTAAAGCTTCTCGTGACATTTCACCTTGTACTAATAAGTTAAATCCTTTTGTTCTAAGAAACTTACTTACATGGTCCATTTGCCAGTAAGAGGCAAACAACACTAAGTTGGCTTTTTTAGTGTTTAGATATTCGGGTAATGTTTTAGCAATATGATCGCTAAATTCTTTATCTGTTGGCTCTATGCTTGACGTCGGAATACGCAGAGTGGCTTGTTTTGGGTAGTCAAACGGGGAGGGGACTTTTATAAACTTTACCCCTTCTTCTTTAGCAAGACCGCTTTCATAAGCAAAGTGATCAAATGAGCCTAGTGCGCTCAAGGTAGCTGAACATAACACGGCTCCGGCACATTCGCTCCACAGCTTATCTTTTAAATAGTAACCGACCTCAATGGGGCAGTCGCTAAGCAAGTGATCATGATGGCTTTTATATTCAAGTCGTTTTATCCAACGCGCATGCGGCGTGCCTTCGCCTTTAGTAGCGTAACTAAACCATAATTTATTAAGTTGTTCTAACCGGTTTATGTATTGCCCACTTTCAGCCAGAATGGGGTCGGCAACATAAGGTTTAATATCACCGTCGCTTACATCTTGTGTGAGGGTATCGTGCATTTTATTCAAACAGCGTAAAGCATCAAGCGTAGCCTCACTAATGTCTTTTGCCTTCGCATGTAGCGATTTAGGAATTTCACCATGTTCAAAGCGATAGGTATCGTCTTTTGAATATTCAAAATCGGCGTTGTCGAGAATATCGCGGACTACTTTTAAATCTTTGTTAGCATCGTTAACGCTATCGCATAACTTAAAGTTTTGCCCAATACCTTTTTGCCCCACTAACACTTTGGCCATTTTGCCACTAAATTTAGTGAGTTTGTCGAGCCAATCTATCGTGCCTTTTATGGTAGCTGCAGCAGATGAAAAGTCGCGGGTAATATGCGCAAGGTGATGCGCTTCATCGATTACATAAATGGTATTGTCGGGTTCGGGTAAAATTTTTCCGCCCCCTAAATCTAAATCGGCTAACAGTAACGAATGGTTTATAACTAATACATCCATTTGCATTAACTGCTGGCGGGCGAGTTGAAAAGGACATGTTTGGTGTGCTTTCATCTGGCGTTGGCAAGCATGCTTATCGCAGGCGATTAGTCCCCATACCCTATCAGGAATGGTATCAGCCCAGCTGTCTCTATCGCCTTGCCATTTTTTATTGACATAGGCATCGTAAAGTTGCTTTAAGCACTTAGTTTCCATATCACTTAGTGGCGATGTAAGGGTAGGCATAAACTCCATTTGAGTTTGGCTATCGCTGTTTAGTGCATTGTGAAGTTTGTGAGCGCAAATATAACGTTGGCGGCCTTTTACTAAATCAAATTTAAAATCGAGGCCTGAGTGCTTTTTAAAAAACGGCAGTTCTTTAGCGATTAACTGCTCTTGCAAAGCCACCGTAGCCGTAGAAATAACCAGTTTCTTTTTTTGTGCTAATGCCAGTGGCAGAGCGCCTAGGCAGTAAGCTAATGACTTACCGGTGCCGGTGCCTGCTTCAATAACACAAATACGTTGTTTTTTATGGTATTCACCGGCTAATGTTTTGGCGATTTCAGCAACTAAATAGTTTTGACTACTGCGAGGGCGGTAATCGGTTAGGTTATTTGCAACATGCTGGTGTACTTGTCTAATTGTTTTTTTAAGTGAGCTCGATAGCATGTGATGATTAACCTAAAATATGTATATAATTACAGTGTATATATTAAGTGGGATCGAACATTGACACAAGCAATCTATCAGGGCTTTATTTTATCAAGGCAACAATACGGGGCTAAAAATGCACAAGGTATTACTTTGTGTTACTGGCTAAGCTCTGATCAGGGCCCGATAAAAGTGACGATTGAAAACCAGCAAGCGGTATTCTTCATCCCATTAGCACAGCAGCAGGCAGCGAATACCTTGTTGACTAAGGTGAGTGTTAACGTCCAGTTTAATAATGTTGAGCTTTGTCACTTTAGTGGTAGCGAGTGTGTTGCCTGTTACTTTAACGATATAAAAAGCCTATACACTGCAAGAGCTCTTTTAGAGCAAGTAATGCCAATTTACGAAGCCGATGTGCGCCACAGTGATCGCTTTTTAATGGAGCGCTTTATTAAAGGAGGTGTATGGGTAACCGGTAACGCCAAAGCTCAAAACGGCTTTATTGAAATTAGTAATGCAAAGCTAAAAGCAAACACCGAGTATACGCCAACGCTTAAGTCTGTTTCTTTGGATATAGAATGCAATGCCGATGGCGTGCTATTTAGTGTTGCACTGGTGGGAAATGGTTTAGATTGTGTATTGATGATAGGTGAGCAACAGCTGCAGAGTGACTCGACATTTGAAATAGACTGGTGCTATGACGAAATTAACCTACTCACCAAGCTGCAGCAGTACATTATAAATAATGACCCCGATGTTATTGTTGGTTGGAATGTTATTGATTTTGATTTTAGTTTATTGCAAGAACGCGCTGAGGCGTTAGGGCTTACTCTAAACTTTGGCCGAGATAATCAACCTTTATATATTAACAAGGGTCATTACACCCGATTAACGCTCCCAGGGCGGTGCGTCATTGATGGCATTGATACCTTGAAGAATGCCACTTATAGATTTGACAGCTTTTCGTTAGCTAATGTTGCAGAGCGGGTGCTTAACGAATCTAAATTAATAAAAACCGACAACCGATTAACAGAAATTGTTCGTCAATTTAATGAAGACAAGCTAGCTCTTGCTGCCTACAACCGTCAAGACTGTATTTTGGTTAATCAAATTTTCGAAAAATTAAAGTTATTTGAATTTGCCATAGTTAGAACTCAAATCACTGGGCTCGAACTTGAGCGCATGGGTGGGTCGGTTGCCGCATTTACAAACTTATACTTACCGTTATTACACCGCAGTGGTTATGTTGCCCCTAATTTAGGCGATCATGGGCTATCTTTTGAAAGCCCTGGTGGCTATGTGATGGAGTCGACTCCAGGGCTGTATAAAAACGTTTTGGTATTGGATTTCAAAAGCTTATACCCTTCAATTATGCGTACGTTTTGTATTGACCCGCTAGGCTTAATCGTAGGGCTAAATGAGCCAGAACAAGCAGTTGAAGGATTTAATCAGGCATTATTTTCAAGAACGCAGCACCACCTGCCTAAATTAATTGAGCACCTGACACAAACTCGCCAAGAAGCCAAAGACACTAATCAACCCATGCTCTCGCAAGCGATTAAAATTATTATGAATAGTTTATATGGTGTACTCGGCTCTAAAGGCTGTCGGTTTTACGACCCGCGCTTATCGAGTTCTATCACTTTACGTGGCCATGAAATAATGCAAACAACCCGTAAATGGATAGAAGTGCAAGGCTTTGAGGTAATATATGGTGATACCGACTCTACGTTTGTAAAACTTAGTGAAGATAAAAGCTCTGAGCAATGTAACGAAATTGGCTGCCAACTTGTTCGACATATCAACGAAAAGTGGCAAGTAGAATTAAAGCAGCGTTATGACTTAAAAAGCTATTTGGAAATTGAATTTGAAACTCATTACAGTCCGTTTTTTATGCCAACTATACGAGGTAAAAAAACAGGTTCTAAAAAACGTTATGTGGGGCAAGTAACTAAAAATAATGAGAAAAAACTTGTATTTAAAGGTATGGAAACAGTACGTAGCGATTGGACTGAGTTTGCACAAGAGTTTCAAACACAGTTATTCGAGACATTATTTACCGACAACTTCGAAATACAGCAACTGCACGATATTATAAATAGCTACACTCAAAAGCTTTATAATGGTGAGTTTGACCGTAAATTAGTATATAGAAAGCGTTTAGGGCAGCACCTTAACGATTATATTAAAAATATCCCACCTCACGTTCAAGCAGTTAAAAAACACAAAGCGAGCCATCCTGAGTTTGAAATAAAACGCGGACAAGTAATCGAATATGTTTACGCAGTATCCGGCGCTGAGCTTTATACCGGTAAAAACACTCTGAACTACCCGCTGTACATTCAAAGACAACTCGACCCTGTTGCGCAAATGATATTAAGCGCATTAAACACAACATCTGAATCTACTCAAGCTTCGTTGTTTTAGTATAAAAATAGGAAAGCTTTAATTGAATAGTAATCAACGATAAATTTATTGCAATTTATGAAATAGTTATTTTTGTGGGGTTTAGGTGTGAATTTAATTAGTGTCTTTATATATAAAATCACTACCATGTTAATTTTTTATCTGTAAGTGTGTCTTATTTATTTCACGTGGTTTATTTATTGTTAATTATATGTTGACCGCTCCTCGTTGTAAGCATTATCATAAGGCTATGATCATCAAATTAACGCAACTTGTGTTGGTGATTTGTTAAATATAAAAAACATAATGGTATTCTAGGGAGAATCAAATGTTAAATAATAAAGTTTCAAAAGCAGTTCGCTTAGCGATTGCTTTTGGTGCAGTATCAACAGCTGCATTTTCTGCAAGCACAACAGCTGCAGAGGAAGGTCTTGAAAAAGTTGAACGTATTCAAGTTACAGGTTCTCGTATTAAGCGTACAGACCTAGAAACTTCTAGTCCAGTCACTGTAATGACTGCTGAAGAGATTAAATTAAGCGGTTTCACTCGTGTGGAAGATATCTTGAATCAGTTGCCACAAATTGAAGCTGCTGAAAGTTCATTTTTAGCCAATGGCGCCACAGGTACTGCGACTGTAGATCTACGTGGTTTAGGTTCAAATAGAACATTAGTACTAATTAACGGCCGAAGAATGCAAGCGGGTAGTATTACCTCTCAGGTTGCAGATATAAACCAAATCCCTTCATCGTTGATTAAGCGAGTAGATGTTCTTACTGGTGGTGCTGCGGCTATATATGGTGCTGATGCTGTTGCTGGTGTTGTTAACTTTGTGATGGACGACCAGTTTGAAGGTATTTCACTCAACGTAGGTACTTCAGGTTATCAACATAATAATGATAACAAATACATCCAAGGCTTGATGGATGAAAAAGACTTCAACTATGATACAGGTAGCACTGGTATCGATGGCAAATCTTACAGCATAGATTTCACTGTTGGTGGTGCATTTGATGGCAGCAAAGGCCATGCCGTTGGTTATGTAACTTACAACCGTCAAACTGAATTATTACAAGGCTCTCGAGATTACTCATCGTGTGCATTAGATAAAGCAGGTCAAGCTTGTGGTGGTTCTGGTACCACTCCAAATCCATTTTTCGATATCTACCCAGTAGTTGACGGCGAAGTTGATTACAAGCAAAACTTTTATGGATACTTAGATCCAAATGGTTCTGGGTTTAGAGAAGATGATGGTTATCGTTACAACTATGCCCCAGTTAATCACTTTTTAAGACCAAACGAACGTTTCACTCTGGGTACTTTTATCGATTATGAAATCAACGATACTTTTCGCCCTTATTTAGAATTCTCTTTTATGCATAACAGAACTGCAGGTCAAATTGCAGAATCTGGTACGTTCTATAATGATGAAATTTTATTTGACTACAATAACCCTTTATTGTCTGATACTCAAAAGCAACAGCTACAAGGTTTGTTTAACCAAGATGGAAGTGACCAGTTTGTTGCATACATTGGGAAACGTAACATTGAAGGTGGTCCACGTTCTGATAATCTAGAACATTCTTCATACAGAATTTTAACGGGTATGGAAGGTGAACTAAACGATAATTGGTCATATGATGTTAGTTATAATTATTCTGCAACGACGTCTAGCTCAGTATATAAAAATGATTTACTTGCACCAAAAATAGCTCCTCGTGTTGGTGCTGTAGATACTGAATGTGCTCAAGATGATGGTTGTTTATATTACAACGTATTTGAACTTGGTGGAGTAACACCTGAACAAGCAGCTCAACTTGCTGGTGTTGGTACTCAAACTGGTTTAGTTACTCAAGTTATATACAGTGGTTATGTTAGTGGTGAGTTCGATTGGACATTACCTACGGCTTCATTACCTGTAGGTGCGGTATTTGGTGTTGAACGTCGTGAACAAGACTATGAGCGTGTATCAGATACTGTTTATGAAGAAGGTCAATTATTAGGTCAGGGTGGTCCTTCACCAAGTCTATATGGCGTAATTGATGTAAACGAAGTTTATGGTGAGTTACAAATTCCAGTATTAGATAATTTAAATGTATCAACTGCAGCACGTTGGTCTGATTATTCAACAACTGGTTCGGACACAACCTACTCAATTGGTGTTGATTACACTCTTGCAGATACTTACAAGTTCAGAACTAGTTTTGCGAAGGTTGTGCGTGCTCCTAATATTGGTGAACTATTCGCAGCTCAAAGTCTTGGTTTGTGGAGTGGTGCAGATGGTTGTGCTGGTGATCCAGCAGCAGCAGATGCAGCTGACAGACCAACTTACTCTGCTAGTCAATGTGCCAATGCTAGTGTAAGTGCTGATCAATACGGTAACATTGGTGAATCACCTGCTGGACAATACAATGAGTTAGCTGGTGGTAATCCTGCGCTTCAACCAGAAGAGGGTGAAACGCTTACCATTGGTTTAGTAGCTTCTCCTTTTGAAAACTTTAACTTCTCTGTAGATTACTTCAAAATTGAGATTGAACAAGTTATAGGTGAAGTTGGTGCTGAGCGTATACTTAACAACTGTGCTGAAACTGGCGATGCATTTTTCTGTAACAACATTACTCGTAGCCCATCAGGAAGCCTTTGGTTAGGTCAAGCAGGTTTTGTAACCAACCTTAGCGATAACATTGGTGGTAGAACATGGGAAGGTATTGATGCTACAGCTGCATATTCAATGGATCTAGAAAATGCAACTTTGAAGTTTGACATCAACGGTTATTACAGCATGAAGAAAGAGGTTGAGCCTATCCTAGGTGATTCATCTTTAGCATATGACTGTGCTGGTAATATTAATTCAGACTGTTTTGCTTCACCAAAATGGCGTCATACTTCTAATATTAACTACATCCGTGACGATTGGCGTATAGGCGCTAAATGGCGCTATTACGGTGGTATCGATTATGATGGTGTTGATGATAAATCTTTAGTTGAAAATGGCGGGATTGGTTCTTATAGTTTCATCGATTTATCTGGTACTTACTCATACAATGAGCATGTTACATTTACAGGTGGTATTAATAATATCTTCGATAAAGAGCCTCCAATGGTGGGTAACACAATTGCTAGTAATGCAAATACTGTTGCTGGTTTTTATGATACCTTAGGCCGATTTGTACATGTTAGCTTTAACTTAAAGTTCTAACAAAATAGTTACAAAAATAAATGAAAGCCCATACTTGTTATGGGCTTTTTTTTTGAAAATTTTAAAAATTGGCTAAAGAGCAGGATGATTTTGATTTCTTGTTAATTAACTTCTAGAGAAAAAGATATTTATTAGTAATGATATTTTGCGGTTGTAGCTGTATTTGATTAGTTTAAAAATACGGTCTAGTCATAAATGCTTGGTTTTTCTTGTGTGAATGTAAAGTAAAGACTTAAATTTGGTTACTTTTGTTTTTATTGTTAATGCTGTGTTGACCTTTAACTTCATCTAGGATTATTATAGGAACTTAGCAAGTTTATAAACTTCTTGTTAAATAATAAAAATATAATAGTGTTCTAGGGAGAATCACATGTTAAACAATAAAGTTTCAAAAGCAGTTCGTTTAGCGATCGCTTTTGGTGCAGCATCTACAGCTGCTTTCTCAGCAAGTACATTTGCTGCAGAAGAAGAAAATGCAGAAAAAGTAGAAAGAATTGAGGTTACGGGTTCACGTATTAAGCGCTTCTCTGAAGTTTCTCCAACACCAGTTACAACTATAACAGGTGTTGAACTTACGAATGCCGGTATTACAAACGTAGCTGATCTATTACAGAAACTTCCATCTTCAGGTGTTGGCTCTGCCCCAACAACTACAACAAACACAATTTTTGGTGCAGGTATTAATACAACTGACTTGCGTCAATTAGGTGAAGGTCGTACCCTTGTTCTTGTTAATGGTCGTCGTTACGTAGGTGCATCGGTTGATAATCCAGCTGTTGACTTAAATGGTATTCCGACTGAAATGATTGAACGTATGGATATCGTTCACGGTGGTGCATCAGCAGTTTATGGTTCTGATGCCGTTGCTGGTGTTGTAAATATTATTTTGAAGAAGTCTCAAGATACTATCGATTTTAATTACAAAAAATCTATGCCTGAGCAAAATGGCGGTGGTTCTGAATTTTTCTCATTCACTTTTGGTGGTGAAGGCGAAAAAACTAGCTTCATTACAAGCTTATCTTACTCTGAAACAGAGCAATTAGAAGCACAAGATCGAGACTTCCTCAGAAACCCTATCAACACAATGCTAAACCCTGATAATGTTGATGATAAAGACGGTATTCCAGCAAGAACTTATGCTGAAAATCCTGGGCTTCAGACGTTAGGTATATATGATCGTGCTGGTGATGCATTTTTACCAGGTGGTCAATATGTTTTTGGGGACAATGGTGAGCTAATACCATTTGAGATTGGTGGAAAGACACAGCCCGCTCCAAATTCTCAACTTCGCTATTTTGGTGATGAGTTCTCAAATGGTTACAAATTTATTGAACACCAAGATTTGGCAACGCCACTTAACCGTTTCAATGTTTTTACAAACGTGGTAAATCAGTACCATGACGACCATTCAATGAATTTTGAGGTTTCATTCTCTAAAGCAAGTGCTTACGCAGAGAGTAGCCCAATATTTCTTGCTGAAAGTCTTCGTGCAGATAACGCATATTGGCACCCAGATGCTAAAGCCCAGTTTGCTGATGCAGGCTATGCTGATGATAGAAACATCACTGTATATAAGTTAGCTTCAGGCTTCGGTAATCGTACTTATGAAGATGATCGTACTTCATTTAATACAACTCTTTCATTCCAAGGTTTATTATTAGAAGAATATGATTATGAAGTATATTTTAGCTATGGTCGTAATAAAAATGACACAACTTGGAATGGTGAGTTTTTAGAAGAAAACTTCAATAAAGCTATTGATGCTGTAATGGTAGATGGTGAAATTCGTTGTGCTAACAGAGACGCTGATGGAACCCTTCTTGGTGCACTAGATGGCTGTCAACCATTAAGCCTATTTGGCTTAAACGGTGCGTCGCAAGAGGCACTAGACTATGTAACAACATCAGCTTCAATTTCAAAAGTTAAACAGCAACAAGTAATTGGTGGTGTTATCTCTGGTTATGCTTTTGATATGCCTGCGGGTGGAGTTTCTTTTGCACTTAGTGCTGAGCATCGTAAAGAAACAGGTTCTAATGAGCCTGGTGCTGCTATGCAAAATAACCTAGTGTTTGGTAACTTTGTAAAAGCTTGGGATGGTGAATTTACAGTTGATGAAATCGGTATTGAAACTTCTATTCCTTTATTAGTGGATGCGCCGTTTGTTGACTCTCTAAGCTTAGAGCTTGCTGCACGTTACATGGATTATTCTTCAGTAGGTGATAATGTTGCTTGGAAAGTTGGTTTCAACTATGCAATGAACGATCAGCTTCGTTTCCGTGGTACAAAATCAAAATCAGTTCGTGCTCCATCATTATCTCAGTTATACGCTGCAGGTACTCAATCATTCGCTTCTTATGGCGACCCTTGTGATCAAACACGCATAGCAACAGCTAATGACTCTAAAAAAGCTAATTTAATTGCTAACTGTAAAGCTGCTGGTATCCCTAACCCAGGGATTCTTGACGGTGATTGGAGACCTTCACAGGATTGGCGTCAAGTTACACCGCCAAGTGTTAACTCGGGTAACCCTGAATTACAAGAAGAGACATCAGATGATACTTTATTTGGTGTGATTTATACGCCAACAGAAAATATCACTTTGATTGCTGATTATTGGAGTTTTGATGTTGAAGACGCAATAAACTCGCTAGGTGCGCAGCGTGTAGTAAATGACTGTTATGAAGCTTCAAGCCTTGATAACAGCGCATGTGCTCTAGTTGACCGTGATCCTGCAACACTAGATATTACTCTTGTTCGTAACGGTCCATACAACTTAGCATCTTATGCGTTGAAAGGTGTTGATTTAGAGGGTAACTATAAGTATGAAACAGAGTTTGGTTTATTTGATGTTCGCTTACTTGCAAGCTACTTAGAACACAGAGAGTTCAATACTGATGTTTCAAGCGAAAGCTATGAAATGACACCGACAGTTGGTGAAGTTAGATACCCACGTTGGCAAGGTAATTTAACAATTGGCTACAGCTATGAAGACTTATATGTTGGTATGGTTGGTAAATACCGCCATGCTACTGTTCTTGATAGAGAGTGGACAATAGAAAATAATGATTATAACGATGTACCTTCTTATACTGAGTGGGATCTAAATGCACGTTATAACGTTAATGATATGGTTGAGTTACGTGCTGGTGTTGCTAACTTATTCGACGTTACACCACCAAGAAATCCTGGAACTTATGATGATGGTGAGTTCTTTGATGTGTATGGTCGTCGTATCAACATTGGATTAAACATCCGTTTCTAATATATTTAGATAATGAAAAGGGCTGATATTTATCAGCCCTTTTTTATTTTCTAAAAAATAATCAGGCAATCTATAATTTTTTATGTTCTCAAACATCATTAATGCGTCTTCGTAATGTAATAAACTTTTTGTTAGTATTACACTTATTAAATCTTCTGTATCCTTAAATGACCTACACCCTTAGACCCTACCAAAGCGAGGCGGTTGAACGCACCGTTTTACACTTTAGAAAAACTAACGAACCTGCTGTTATTGTTTTACCTACAGGTGCGGGTAAAAGTTTGGTGATAGCTGAACTTGCGCGTATTGCTAAACAAAAAATATTGGTGTTGGCGCACGTAAAAGAATTAGTGGAGCAAAATGCTCAAAAATATAAAAGCTTTGGTCTTGAGGCGAGTATATTTTCCGCAGGTCTCAAAGAGAAATCGTTAACCCACCAAGTTACCTTTGCCAGTGTGCAGTCGTTATCGCGTAATCTAAATAAACTTAATGAGCACTACTCATTACTTATTATTGATGAGTGTCACAGAGTAAATGGCGAAAAGAAAAGCCAATACGGAAAAGTTATTAATGCACTTAAATCTCACAACCCTGAATTAAAAGTATTAGGTTTAACCGCGACGCCTTACCGACTAGGGCTAGGCTGGATTTATCAGCATCATTATCATGGCTTTGTGCGTGGTAATAAGGAAAGCCCATTCAAACGCTGTATTTTTGAATTACCTTTGCGTTATATGATCAAGCATAACTACTTAACTCCCCCTAAAGAGGTTGATGCTGCAATTAGCCATTATGACTTTTCATCTTTAACTAGCAATGCATTTGGGCAGTATAGTAATGAGGATATGAATGCGCTGTTAAAAAAATCGACCCGTGCAACTCAAACAATTTTACAGCAAGTTATTCAATATAGTGAGAACCGCCATGGCGTGATGATATTTGCAGCTACGGTTATGCATGCACAAGAGATAATGACTTATTTACCCGAGGATCAAAGTGCGCTGATCACCGGAGATACTCCCAATAGCGAACGCGATAAAATAATTAAACAATTTAAAGCTAAAAAATTAAAGTATTTAGTGAATATATCGGTTCTTACTACCGGCTTTGATGCACCCCACGTAGATTTTATTGCTATTTTACGCCCCACTGAGTCGGTAAGTTTATACCAGCAAATTGTTGGGAGAGGCTTAAGGTTGGCTGAGGGTAAAGATGATTGTTTAGTGATTGACTATGCGGGTAATGGCTTTGACTTGTTCTACCCTGAGGTAGGCGATAAAAAAGGCGATAGCGATAATGAACCCGTGCAAGTGCTGTGTCCTGGGTGTGGCTTTGCCAATATATTTTGGGGAAAGACAGATGCTGATGGCAAAGTAATCGAGCACTTTGGTAGGCGTTGCCAAGGCTTATTAGAAGACGATAATGGGGTAAGCGAGCAATGTGATTATCGTTTTCGTTTTAAAGAGTGTGAGCCGTGCGGCGCACAAAATGATATTGCTGCTCGAAAATGCCATGACTGTGGTGCTGTGATGGCCGATCCTGATGATAAGCTTCGTAATGCGTTAAACCTTAAAGATGCATTAGTCCTTCGTTGTAGTGGCTTGAGTGTGACTAAACTTAAAGAGCAATTGTTAAAAGTTACTTATTTTGATGAAGACGGAGCCAGTTGTGATGAAGTTTTTGATTTAGCAAACAAAGGATCAAAGTATTATTTTAATAAGCAATTTGGTAAGCGTGTAGGGCAGGGACAGTCACCAATTGAATTTATCAGTGCAGATCAAGTTATAAAAGCCCAGTTTGATTTAATACCACCGGATTTTGTGATTGCTAGAAAAAGTAAAAAATATGGCTGGAAAGTATCAGATAAACTTTTTGATTATAAAGGCTGCTTTAGAAAAGCAAACCAGCTAAGCCGATAGGCTAAGCTGGATATCTCATTCATTATGAAATTAGGGTTATACTTCTTCTGCGTCTAATCCCCAACCATCGCCATAACCATTTAAGCTATTAGCGATACTTTCAATATATTGTTCTGCTTGGCCTAAAAGTGCATGCTCTGGAACCATTTGTACATGGGCAATTACTTCCCAAACACCGGTATCTTTACATTTCTCAACATCAGCAGTTTGCACTAATGCATCGTTTACAATCTCAGTTGCAAATTTTTCGGCATCAGCCTGTTGTTCAAATAAAATGTAAAAATCAATTTGTTGCATTTTACTTAAATCTACACCGGCGGCGGAAATTTCAGCAAGAAGCTGGCCATTATCATCATCAGGAAATTGCATTTAAAACTCATAAAATTAGTGTTTACTCATTAGCACTATTGTAACCAAAATAAATCATTAAAGCGCAAGAATTTTTAGTTAAGCTCACAGCGGTTTAAAGATTCTCATAGAGCCAGCTAATATTTTAGACGCTGATAATGATTAAGTTAATGTTAGGCTCATTATCGCTATGCTATTATTGGGTCGTCAATTTGTTGTTTTTTATGGGTACATAGTAAGGATGATTACTTGTTCAATCAGTTTTTAAAATCCGTTATTTGTTTTTGCTTATTTGTGAGCTTTTTCGCTATTGCAGCTGACAATACAATTGAAGATTATGAAATAAAAGGAATTAGTGGAGAGTTAGAAAACAACGTTGCTCTTTATTTAAAACCTTTAGTGGGTGAAAAACCAACGCGCTCACTGCGTCGTTACGCTAAAACGCAAGTTGAAGATAGCTTAAAGGCATTAGGTTATTACAGTTCAAATGTGACTATCGATTTTAATAAAGATGAGCGTGAGCTTGTTGCGACTATTGAGCGCGGCTCCGCAACCCGTATTGAGACGCTTAATATTAGCGTTAACGGGGAAGCTAAACATGACCCATTAATTCAGCAAGTTATTGAAAGTTTAGAGTTAAAGCAAGGCGACATTTTAAATCATGGAATGTATAGCGCAGCCTACAAAAAAATTGAATCCGTTTTGTTGGAGCATGGTTACTTTGACGCAAAATGGCCTGCCCGAAAATTTGAAGTGTCATTAAAAAAACACAGCGCTATTATTACCTTTACCATTGAAAGTGGTGTGCGTTATCGCTTTGGTGATGTGTTGATTACCAATCAAAGCCCAGCAGAAAAATACATTCGCTCTTTAGCCCCGTTTGAAATGGGTGAGCACTATAAAGCATCTAAGATTGCTGACTACAACCTAGATTTATCGAGCACTCCTTATTTTACAAGCGTGCGTGTTTACGCTGATATTTCAGCTAGAAAAAACAGCCAAGTGCCTGTTAAAGTGGACGTATTACATAAGCCCGCGAATAGCTACGAAATTGGTGGCGGGTTCAATACCGAACTAGGTCCAAAGGTACGGTTTAAGTGGAGTAAACCATGGATCACGGAGCAAGGACACTACCTAGAAAGCAATCTTAATGTTGCAAAAAAACAACAAGATATTTCTATGGCGTATACCATCCCTGTTAATAATCCGAATGATGATTTATGGCGTTTATCAGCAGGCTATAAGCTCGAGGATGAATTAGCCGACAATATTTACAGTGAAATTTTAACCGCGCAGTTGCAAAGGCAATGGCTCACTGAGCAAAAATGGATAAGAACTGCATTTATCAGGCGCGAGCAAGAAACCTATCGGATTGGCGACGGGCTAGAACGCACCACAGAAATGTTATTACCAGGTGTCAGTTATGCCCGAAAGCAATCGAAGGGAGGAACCACTCCTTATTTGGGAGAGCAGTGGTCTATATCGGCAGAGTTTGGTCTCGATAGTGTACTCTCCAGTACCAATATTGTTAGGGTGCAATTACAGCATGCATGGTTGCGCACTTACCTTAATAAGCACCTTGTGTTTTTAAAAGCAAACTTAGGGGCCATGTTAGTTGACGATATTAACAATGTTCCATATTCATTAAGGTTTTATGCTGGTGGCGATCAAAGTGTGCGCGGCTTTGCTTATCAATCAATCTCACCAGAAAATGAAAATGGGGATCGCATCGGCGGTAAATATTTAATCGCGACGACTGCTGAATATAATTACCAATTTGCCAAAAACTGGCGAGCAGCTTTATTTGTTGATGGAGGGACGGCGACCAATGATTTTTCTGAGCAATTTGAAATAGGTGCAGGGTTTGGTTTTCGTTATTTAACGCCTATAGGGCCAATAAGAATAGATCATGCGTGGGGGCTCACTAAAGAAAGCAAAAGCACTCGTTTAAGTATTACCATAGGGCCGGAAATTTAATGTCTGTATTTAAAAAAGTCACTGCAGCACTTAGCACCTTAGTTGTTGCTGTATTAGTGACATTGTTTTGTGTTGTTTTTACAGCTCCTGGTAACCAGTTAATTGCTTATAGCGCCAATAAGTTAGTTGACGGCTTAAAAATTGAAATAAAAAACGGGCGTTTTTTATATAATGATGCGTTTAATTTGCGCTTTGAGCGTGACGGTTTATTACTTGATGCTCAGCAGCTTAAACTAGATTTATTTTGGTGGCACTGCGATGGTATGTGTATTGATAACTTAAGTGCTCGGTCTATAAAACTAAATTTACCAGCATCGTCATCTAATTCTCCTGATACATCTAGCGAACCGCTGGAACAAATCAGTTTGCCATTTAATATTGCACTTAAGCGTTTATCGGTCACTGAATTTGTGTTAAATCACACAAGTGCAAACGTAGTTGTTAATAATGTGGAGATTGCTGCAAAGGCACAAGGTGCTGATATTCAAGTTAAAAGAGTGAATATTCCGAGTGTTGTAATCGCGTTAAAAGAGCAACCTGGAGAAAATACAGCCAGTTCTACCCCAATTACTGAGTTACCAGCATTACCTAATATCGCATTTATGTCGCCACTCAATATTTATCTAGAACAGTTTAATATTGTGCAGTTCACGGTAAAGCAGGGCGAACAGCAAAATATAATAAATAATATTGCGCTACAAATGAAGCTAATAGGTTCTGAGATTAACGTTGCTTCATTATCTGCAAATTATCAGCAGTGGCAGCTTAATACAGCACTAAACGCAAAGCTTAAAGACAGTTTACCAATTAATGGTGATATCAGTCTAAAAGGGCATGGTTATGATGCCAATATGCAAATAGGCGGAGACTTAGAAAAGCTCAATGTAGATATAAAAAGCAGTGAATCATTTCCTTTTGAACTAGCTGCTACGGCTAATCTTAAACAACCAAATTATCCATTTAGTGTTAATGGCGGTCTAGAGCAGTGGATTATCGAAACAGCAAGTAAAGAGTTAAAGATAACCGACGTAAAATTAATCGCACAAGGCAATGCTAACGATTATCAATTATCGTTATTTGGTAATAGTCAGTTAGGTGCTTATCCAACTGTGAATTTTAACAGTCAAATTAATGGCTCACTGAGCGATGCAAACTTAAAAAAGTTAGCCCTTAAAGCGAATGAGAGCCAAGCTACTATCCAAGCGAATATCGACTGGCAAAATGGGTTTAGTGCTAACTTTAGCGGCGCGCTATCGAGTTTAAAAGCGCAATACCTCACTGACACACTTACCAGTGATATTTCAGGTCAATTTAAAGGGGCATTTGTTACCAGTTCAAATAGCTGGCAATTAAGCATGGATGACACCCAATTAAGCGGGTTACTAAATGATGTGCCGCTTAATTTTGCTGCTCAATTTAATTTAAATGATGAACTTAAAGCCACTGTAAATAAATTTAACCTTAGCAGCGGCACAAATAGGTTAACCTTAACAGGCGAAGTTGATCAGCAATGGCAGATTAATGGGGCTATTGCGCTGCAAAGTAATGATGAGGCAAAGCTTCCGTTTATTGCTAATGGTAAAGCAGATTTAAGTATAAGAGGCGAGCGGTTAACGCCTGCAGTTGATTTAGTGTTAAAGCTAGAGCAGTTTATTTATGACGAAATTAATATTAATAAGTTGGCGTTAAAAGCACAGTTAGACACCGCTACCGATTGGCAAACAGATATCAGCGTTAGTCTTGATTCAGCGCGCGTTATGCATCATCAAATTAATAAAGTGGAAATAGTTGGCAGTGGTGATAAAACCGATCATCAATTGAGTGCATCTATTGATGCTGATGCTGGGGATGCCTCGTTTGAACTAAATGGCAAACTTGCTAACGCGATTTGGCAAGGTGAACTCAGTAATATCAGTGTAAGTGATAAAACGCTTAGCTTTGAAAATGCTAAAGATATAGCTGTAACTATAGATTCGAAAACGGGCGACTTTAATGTGAGTGCGCATTGTTGGCAATCGAGTAATAGTAAGTTATGTATTGATAGATTGAATCAAACCCGCGAATTAGGCCAGCTTAACGTAAAACTGGCCAATCTTGCATTGCGAGAGCTAAAACATTGGTTACCAGAGAATGTAATAACACGTGGTGATATAGCGGGAGACTTTGCTGCTAATTGGCAAGCAGGCACACTTAAAACTCTACGCGCTAATTTAAATTCATCAGGGCTTAACGCGGTACTTATTAACGAAGAAGATCGATTTAAGCTACCTATAGAAACGCTAAACATAAGCGCTTTTTCTGATGCTAAGGTTGGCCAAATAGAAGCTAATATAGAATCGAGTGTTTTGGGTAAAGTAACGACTAAAGTTAATATTGATGATATTCAAAATAAGCAAACGCTTAACGGTAATATTCAAATTGATAAAATTTTATTGTCTGATATACAGCCATTTTTAAATACGTTCGAGCAGCTTAATGGCGCCATTCGTGGGCAAGTTGCATTAGCAGGCACACTAAAAGATCCTTTGTTAGAGGGAAATTTAAACATAGAGAATATCAACCTAGAAGGTGAACAACTGCCTGTTGCCCTTAAAAACTCGAACATTAATGTGGCGTTTAATAAGTCCACCGCCACCATTGAGGGAGATTTAAATGATCCTCAAGGCGGACAGGTAAAATTAACGGGGAATGTTGATTGGCAAGGTGAACAACCAGCTGTAAATATGAATGTAGTCGGCAGTGAGTTTTTTGTAAGAGCGCAACAAGGCGTGGTGTTTAAAGTATCACCAGGGTTAAAAATAAGTTTAGCTGACAATGCACTTAAGCTGGCAGGTGATGTTGTAGTGCCTTATGGTCGAATAGAAATTGAAGAGCTGCCAGAGGGGGCTGTACAGGTTAGTGATGATGAAATAATTTTGGATCAAACTACGCAAAATACTAAAAAAGCCCCATTTAACTACGATATTGATTTAAAAGTAACGGTTAAAAATGATGTCAGAGTAGCCTCATTTGGACTTGAGTCTAAAGTTGTGGGTGATATGGATATCAAAATGAGCCAAGACTCACCTATTATTGCCATTGGTGAGCTTAATTTAATTGAAGGAACTTACTTGGCATTTGGTCAAGACTTAATAATTAGAACCGGGCAAATTGGTTTTAGTGGCGCAATAGATAAGCCTCATTTAAATATTAAAGCCATTCGCAACCCAAATAATACCGCCGATGGTGTTATTGCCGGTGTGACTTTAACTGGTAGTGTTGAGCAGCCAAATTTAAAAGTGTTTTCTGAGCCGGGTATGGATCAAGCGCAAGCCCTAGCGTATTTGCTGAATGGTCAACCATTAGGGGAGGGCGACAGTTCAACGGATGCAATGTTAACTCAATTACTACTTTCTCAAGGAGTGAGCCGAAGCGAAAGCTTAGTGTCTAAAGTCGGTGAATCGTTTGGCTTGTCAGATGTCAGTTTAAGTTCTAAAGGTAGTGGCGAGCAAACAAAGGTAGAAATATCAGGTTATTTAGCACCGAGTTTGCAGGTTAAATATAGCGTGGGGGTATTTGAGTCGCTCAGTGAAGTGGCAGTGCGTTATCAGCTAATGTCGAAGTTATATATAGAAATAACCAGTGGCCTGTATCAAAATGTCGACATACTATATAAATTCAATTGGGATTAACCTTTATCTACCAATACCAATAATAAAAAGGAAAAGGTATGAAAAAATTTGTAATCACTATTATAGCGTCGGCTTTGCTCGGCGGATGTGTCCAGCAAAGCACTTTGTCATCAGCGCCGGTTAAAAGCCTAACCAGTAGTGAGATTATTGCTGCTACAACAGATGAGCAATGGCGATTGGTAGATCCTGAGAATATTTTAAAACTAACCCTACCTACCGGTGCTGCGTATATTGAGCTCAATCCAGCGCTTGCGCCAAAACACAGTGCTAATATTAAAAAATTGGCACGACAGGGCTTTTATCAGGGGACTCATATTTATCGTTTTGTGGAAGGGTTTGTTGCTCAAGGTGGTGATAGCACGGGTAAGAAGTTAACTAAAACCAAAAATAGCACAGTACCTGCCGAGTTTTATTTAACCACCAATAAGCCGCTTATGATCACTGAAATGGGTGGAGATGGTTATGCACCAATAACCGGGTTTTTAAATGGTTTTGCGGTAGCTCAAAATGAAACGCGTGATCAAACATGGCAAATTCATTGCCATGGTGTCTTTGCAATGGCGCGCGGCAACGATATTAATAGTGCCAGCACGGAATTTTTTGTCACCATAGGGCAAGGTCCACGTTATTTAGACAAAAACATCACCGTATTTGGGCGAGTACTTACAGGTATGGCACATTTTCACCAGCTAGCGCGCACACCTGAAGGTGGTAGCGAGTTTAACCCCATTACAGATTTACAAGTATTAGCCGACGTTAGCAGCGATAGCAGCCGATTTAAAGTAATGAAAACAGACTCAGATGCATTTAAACAGTTAATTTCAGTACGAGGTAGTCGTAGCGAGGAATGGTTTGCGTATAGCCATAATTACATTGATGTGTGTGGAATGCCTGTGCCAACTAAGCAACTTAACGATTAAAAAAAGGAGCCTCAGGCTCCTTTTTTGTTTAGCTTATTGACGGTTTATTTTTACCGCAAAAGGGGTATCGTTATGATGAGTTGAGCGATATGGATTAATATCAAGGCCGCCACGACGCGTATAGCGCGCATACACTTCAAGCTCTTTAATATTCAATTGAGTGGTTAAGTCGCTATAAATACGCTCCACACATTGCTCATGGAACTCATTATGGGTCCTGAACGAAATTAAATAGCGTAATAATGACTCACGACACACTTGCTCACCAGTATAACGAATAATAATGCTGGCCCAATCCGGCTGTGAAGTAATTAAACAGTTCGATTTAAGCAGGTGACTATGCAAGGTTTCGCTAACCACTTTATCGCTTTGTGATTTTAAAGAATGTGCGTCAATATGGTAGTTATCTATTTCAATATCTAACTCATCAATACACTCACCAGGAAGCGGTGTGCAAGGAATACAATTATAATCATCAGCGCTGTATAAGGTTACCTTTACCGGACTGTTTACCGCATTTGATAAGTCGTCAATTAAATGTTGCTTAACAATGTCAATACTTCCAAAGCGGCTTTGGTTAAAACTGTTTAAATAAAGCTTAAACGACTTTGACTCTATAATGTGACTACTTTGACATTCGAAAGTAAATATCGCCACCGCAACTTGTGGTTTGCCTTTGGTATTTAACCAAGATAGTTCGTAACCGGTCCAAATATCTTGGCCTTTGAATGGTAATGCGGCTTCATCAATACTCAACGCGTCGCGATTAAGCTTGCGAGCAATAGGAAAAAGCAAGCTGGGCGTGTATTGATCTACATACTCAGTAGATTGACCAAGTACGCTGCCTTTAAGATCGGGAGAATTGCTGTAATCTGTCATGTTTGCTCTTAAATAGTTACAATAGGGACATTATATCTAAATTAAATGAGTTTCACAGTATGTCTGTTGCAATGCAATTAGCCCAACTTCACCAACGCTTTAGTGAAAAAACCATCAAAAATACACAAAAGCAGCCACTCATCGCCCACGATGAGCAATGGCCAAGTCCTTGTGAAATAGGCACAGCCGATGAGCACGGTATGATTCAATGGCAAGCGATAGTGAGAGAGCCTGCAGGTTCTTTGGCTGATCTCGCTAACGCATTAGAGCTTGAATTTCCTAATGAACTTAGCCAGTTTTATGGCCATATGTTTGCTGGCAGTATTTTAGCCAGCGTTGATGGCCATCAAGTAGAATTATTACAAGCGTGGAATGAGGATGACTTTGACTTACTGCAACAAAATATCACGGGTCATGTTTTAATGAAGCGAAAGCTAAAGCAAGCGCCAAGTGTTTTTATTGGTTTAACTGATCAAGATGATTTACTTGTTACGGTATTAGTGGAAACAGGTGAGGTGTGCCTAGAGTATGTAGGTAAAAAGCCACATCATGTACTCGCCAAAAACCTCAGTGAATTTATAGCGTCGTTGGCAGTATAATTATAAGGTAATTTTAAGGTAATTTTAAGGTGTGATGTTTTAGACATAGCACCTTAAGTATGGGATTTATTGAAAATCCCATGAAATATTAGACACTAAACCACACGGCTCACACCTAAAATCAAATAAACCAAACCACGGCTCAGGTAATTTCCATTCACCTTGGCAACTTGGGCATTTACGCTTAAGCTCCGAGGCTTTATCGACCCCACCTACACGATATAAGTAATAGTAAACAGGCTTTTTAGTTAAAAAGCTGATGCGTTTGCTTATATCTTTACCTCGGCGATACAAATCACTTTGTGTGCTGGCTATTTCCTCTAGTGCAGGAAATTCACAGCGAGTTGCGCCATTAATTTGAATTTGATCACACGCTTGCCAGTCTTCTTGCCATTTAATCAGGGTTTTATAATCGCCATTGGCAATTGCTGGAATATTGAATAGCGGAACGGGTAAAAAGTCATCGCCACAATACAGTGGGCTGCAGGTGTGCACATAGGTAGTATATAAAATATAGCTTGAGGGCTCTTTACAACCATCGGCGCCGTTTGAATGAATGTCTTGACCTATTATTTTCACCTTTGGTGCTAACAAGCCAGCACCATGAAGCTTCTCAACACTGTGTTTTACAAATTCACTGTTGTTAAGTGGATGCATAGCGTCTTCGGTCGGACACATAACGCGAGTGATAAAATAGCCATCTTTTAACACCGTTGGAAATTCTTCTCCAATGATTTGGCCATTAAAACGTAATGCATTTACCAAGCGGTTTATTGCTTGCTCGGCTTGCTCCAAGGTGGTGTCTTGGTAGCAGTCAAATGTTAAATCAACAACAAACATTTATAGTCTCAAATTATTTTGGCGCGAGCAGTGTAAGTAATTGATCTAACTTTTGCTCAATTCTATCTAATTGAGAGTTGTTTTGATCTTCATTACTGGCACTTTGCTTTGGGGGTTTCATTAAATTATAAATTGAATCAGGATTATTCTTATATTGACTCACCGCAGCAATAATAACCGGCATTGGGGTCGGTGTTGTTAAACGACTTTTAGTTAGTGCAACAGTGGGAACTTTGCCTTCATCAAGAAGGACTTTAATAGCTTCAAATACAGCAGCATTCATTCAATTATAACTCTTTTATAAAGTAAGCTCGCAACATTGACGCTGCGAGCGGGTATGGTATCAATAAAGTGGCTAAGGCACATTAAAATGCGCCATAAAATTAATTATTTTTGACGAAGACGTACGTCTAATTCATCTATTACTTCACTCCAATCGCCATCAACTGCTAGTGATTCGGCAATGAAATGTTGTTGGGCTTCATCCCAAAAGGGAGCATCTTGCAACAAGGTTGTATCGGCAATGGAGTGCGAGGCAATAAATGCATCTATTTGCGGATCCGAATCCGGCAGTCCTAGTTGGGCGAACAAGGTATTAATAGTATGTTTTGTTGTATCCATAATAATGCTCCTAAATGAATTAATATGTATTAACTCTAGGGGGGGATGGTATATCTAGCCAGTTTAACCCTTACTGAATTTACGCTTTATTTATTCAGTAGTAAGTCGCTAAAGCATGATCTGACTCAATGCAGTGGATGAGCGTACTAACTAAAATGTAAATTCGCTTATTTGTCTCACTTAGGTATATAGTTATATAAGCATTTGGTCATCGTTGTAGTTCAAAATTAATCCCAAACAAGTTACGCGGCGTAATGACAAAGGGTATAAAATAATAAAGGAAATAAAATGACAGCCACAGCAGAATCGACAGACGCCTTTAGTGTTCAGCATATTGCACCAGAGGATATAAGCACAGCAGCCAGCCTGATATATCAGGCATATCAAAACGATCCTATTTTACAAACTCTGCTAGGGTATAACGAAGACAACCCGCTCGATTATGAAAAAAAATTACGTGCACTTATCCGTGAAGAACTCAGTAGCTTTTGGCAAGAGAAGCAGCCTTTAATCGGCCTTTACCGCAATGATAAATTAAAAGCGGTTGCCTGTGTATTTGAGTCAAATAGCCAATTACAAGCTGAGCGTTATTGGCATTGGCGATTAAAACTGATGCTAAGTGCAGGTTATTTACAAACGAATCAATTAATTGAAAAAGAAAAAACCATTCGTGACGCCTTAAAGCCGCAAGGGAATTATTACTTTTTAGCGTTTATTGCGGTTGATCCACACTTTCACGGGCAAGGGTTTGGTCGCACCTTACTAAAGGGTTTAGATGGCTTATTACATGATAACCCACAGTCCTCTGGTATGGCGGTATTTGTGACTCGCGACGAGCATACGCAATTTTTTAAATCTCAGGGTTTTGAGCACTTTAAACAACTTTCATTTAACCAAGTTAAGGGTGAATTACTATTTAAAGTTGCTAATGCTCAATAAAGATAGTTGTTCATAATGGCGCATCTGTAAGCCTATGTTCCAAATCGGGCACACCAGTGTGAGATATATCCTACATTAGTGTGCTCTTTGTCAGTTTAAATCCATTATTTATCCGTTTATAAGCATCAAGCTTCTGTTATTTATAGCTATTTTAGTTTTTTCAATTTTGTGACATTAAATTTTTTAGTTTTCCTCACTATTATACCCAGCCGTTTGGTTTAAACTTTACTTTGTCAAGACGACATAGCTCAATGACTGAGCTAATGCCATGGATATGGAATCAGGCAGCATAGTAGTGACTAGCAGGAAGCGCAAAGGACAAGTTAACACGGATGCAAGGATGAAACAGGAAGTACATGAAGTACTAAAATAGCTAGGAGCTATTTAAAGGATACCAAGGATGATGCGATAGGACATTGCAGGAGCGTTAGTTTACGCAGGACGGCCAAGGCGGCAAGAGGATATTGCAGGATGCAATGGAGGGCTAACACGGTAGTTTGCTCGTTCAGTGGATGATAAACAAGGATCAGGTAAAGGATACCTTACAGGATGTTGGCAATTAGGGCGTAACTGAGGTTACGCCTTGGTTTTTTGTTTACAAAAATTATATCTTATGTGGTGGCACAACCACACTTTTTAGCTTTTCATCTTCCATGATTAACACTCCCTGATAAGCATTTTCACCATCGCTTGAAAATTCAAAAATAAATTCGCTTTTCATGCCCGGTTTACCACTTTTTAAAATGCCAAACCGACGCTTGCTACAAGCCACACTCATTAGTTGTACCTGCAATTGCTCACTTTGGCGTTTGGCATGAACGTTCGCTGCTTCGGCTATTTTACGATTTAGCCAAAAAAAATAAATTACAGCCCCAATAAGTATGAACGTCCATAAACTAGCCATTTAAGAGAATAACCTTCCAATTGCGCGAGCTAACGTCTCGCTTCTGTTTTCTTTACGTAGCAATGCTAATAAATGTGGGCGAATAGTTGGAATTGCAACTAAATCTGCAAAAATGCTGGGAAATAACTCAGCTATTTTCTCATGGTGCGCACAGTTATCCATAAATACATGCAAACGCTGTGGCTCTTCTAATTGTTTAAAGCAGCGACCTGCAATAGTTAATAAAATGTCTGAGTCTTGCCCAAGCGTAGATTCTAAAGCGCAGTCAACCAGTTGTGCGCTAAGCCCTGTTGCTTGCCCTGATGATATGGCGCGAAGCGCGGCAGAAGCCGTAACCACATCATTATTCTTTAGGGCGGTTTGTCCATAACTTAACAATAACTCACTTAACGTGGGTGGTATTTCGATGTGTTCAAGCATTGCGCTTAATGGTTGTAATACTTCAACAGGTAAATTAGGCCACGCAGCGTGTAAGTGTTTTAAGTTATCAGCACTGTTGAGGCGATAAGCAAAATCAGCAATGCCTTGTAGCGCCACACTTTGCCAATTATCAAAACCAATCTGGCCACTAAAATAAAGCTGGGCATGCTCATAATACTGTGAGGCTGGTTGTTTTAATAACACTTTAACTTGTGCATTAAACGCCGCTAATTTATTAGCATTAGGAGTAAATACGTAAGGGTTATTATCGAGTTTGCCATCGGCTTGTTCGCCGGTAATTTCTGTTCCTAGTGCTTGAATTACCATGTCTGCAAAGTGGTCGCGGCTGGCACTAACGAGTTTACTTTGTTCATCAAGTGGGAATTTTAAAAACCACACATAGGGTTCTTTGCTAGCTTTACTGTCCCAAAATTGAATCGCTAGCCATGCATGGCCTGCTAATGGGTAAGGGTAAGGAACTTGTGCTTGTTCAACAGCTAAAAATTGTTGTTTATCAAGCTTGGTAATATGCCTGCCAATATCAAAAGCACGCCATTGAGTTCCTGCACCGTCTAAAAGCTGGCCTAATGTGGCTATATGTTCACTCATGAATTTCCAACTGTTTTTACTACATAATTACGCTAATTATACGCCATAGCGACTGTTGAGGGAACAGGGTATAATTGTGCAATATACAAAGTAAAGGGTGATTATGACTGAGCAAACCCAACTCTATTTAACACAATTAACTGCGCTACTCAAAAAGTATCAGCTTTGGCAGAATGAGCCGATTGACCCTGCATTGTTGCATTCAAGCGTCCCTTTTTGCCATGATACGCTTGCATTTGAACAGTGGTTACAGTTTGTATTTATAGAAAAAATTCAACAGATTATTACAATGAAACAACCGTTACCGCGTAATTTTGCAATTGCTCCTATGGCGCAAATGACACTCATTGATAAATCCGGAAGCGAAGAGATTATTTCTTTGCTGACGCAATTAGATTCTTTGCTTGGAGAGTCAGATGACTGAACGTCCAGCGCCAGTTGAATACGGCGAACTGAACATTCTCTATCAAGATGAGAACTATGTAGCGATTGAAAAACCATCAGGCTTACTTGTTCATCGCTCCTTTTTAGATAAGCATGAAACTCAATTTGCAATGCAAATGCTACGCGATCAACTCGGTCAGCATGTGTTTCCTGTGCACCGTCTTGATAGGCCGACGTCGGGTGTGTTGCTGTTTGCTCTAAGCTCAGAAGCCGCGCGTGATATGAATCAGCTGTTTATTGAGGGTACGATCTCAAAGCGTTATTTAGCTTTAGTACGCGGATTTGCGCCTGAATCTATTTTTTTAGATAAACCGTTAAAAGAAGAACTAGACAAAATCGCTGATAAATTTGCCGATCAGGATAAAGATGCTCAAGAAGCACAAACTCAGTTTAACTGTTTGCACCAAGCTGCGTTGCCTATTCCCATAGGAAAATACCCAACGGTTAGGTATTCTTTGGTAGAGTGTTTTCCTAAAACAGGGCGTAAACATCAAATTCGTCGCCATTTAAAACATTTGTCGTTGCCAATAATTGGCGACGTTAACCATGGTGATAACCAGCATAATCAGTTTTTTAGAGAACACTTTTCTCTTAGGCGATTAATGTTATTTGCTACAGAGCTTAGCTTTGTACATCCTTATAGTAACGAATCGATAATAATTAAAGCGCCACTAGGTGATGCAATGTTGAGTATTTGCAAACAGTTAGGGTGGCCAAGTGAAGAAAAGGATTATTAATGGCACATATTAGTATTTTTGTAGGCAGCGTGTATGGTGGTGCTGAACGTTTAAGTGAGCAAATAAGCGATACTATAGAGCAAACTGGCCATCAGGTAAGCGTATTTGCAGAGCCAAGTTTAGAAGATCTAAAAAATGCATCGCATATTTTAATTGTCACCTCAACAACAGGCCAAGGTGATATACCCGCTAACTTGGCAGAGCTTTATAATCAGCTTAACAGCACCTTTCCAATGTTAACTAATAAGCCATTTGGCATCGTTGCTATGGGTGACAGAAGCTACGGTGATACGTTTTGCGCAGCAGGGCGTAGCTTTGATGAACTATTACGTGACTTACAAGCAAAACCTGTGGGTAATCGATTAGAAATTGATGCCTGTGAAGACTTTGAGCCTTGGCCTGTCACCGAGCCGTGGTTACAAACTTGGCTTGGTAAATTACCCTCTTAAATGCGCAGACTCTAAATGAAAAAACATAAACTGAGTTTAATTGTGCTTGCAGGTGGCTTAGGTAGTCGCTTTGGTGGCAATAAACAAATTGCAGAAATTCCAGGGCTAAATTGCACTATTATGGAACTGAGCATTGCTGATGCGTATCGCGCAGGGGTGACGCAGGCTGTGCTGATAATAAACCAAGCGGTACGCAGTGAAATAGAGCGTACTATTTTGCCACGCTTGCCTAGTGATCTTGATGTGGTACTGGTGGAGCAACACATTGAGCAGGTTCCCGAACAGTTTAAAGTAACACTTGCCCAACGGAAAAAACCCTGGGGCACAGGTCATGCTCTGTTGTGTGCCAAAGCCCACATTAATAACCCCGCTATTGTGATCACTGCCGATGACTATTATGGAAAATCTTCGTTTGTATTACTGAGTGAGCACTTTAAAAGAAGCGCTGAATGGGCAATGGTAGGGTATCCGATTATTGATACTCTTTCTGAGCACGGTGGTGTTAATCGTGGGGTATGTAATATTGCGGATGGAAAGCTTGTTGCCGTAACCGAGTATTTGAATATTCAACAACAGTCTGAGCATATTTTTGGCGACAACCCACAGGGTTTACGTGAGAAAATTAGCCCAAACTCCCTAGGCTCGATGAGTTTTTGGGGGATCACCCCCTGCTTTTTTGACTATTTGCAACAAGGCTTTGAAACGTTTTTACAGCAATATAACGTGAATACTCAGCAAGAGTACTACTTACCTGATCAAATCCAGAAAGCTATTAATGTAAAAGCACAGCCTGTATTTGTATACACTGCAAAAGAGCCTTGGTTTGGTGTTACCTATAAATCAGAACTGACAAGCATTGCGGCTACTTTGTGCGCATTACGTCAAGCATAGCTATTAAATTATTGTCGCCTTGGGCGAAAAGAGTGAAGTAGAAAATGAATACAGTTCCTATAGAAGTTTATTTATCTGAGAGTTTTGGCCTTGACGAGAAGCATGCGAGCATAAAACCCATAGGCAGTGGGCATATAAATACTACTATGTTATTAAGCACTTCGAAGCGGTCACTGGTTGTACAAAAGCTCAATACGGTGGTGTTTCCAAAACCACAGTTACTTGTTGATAATGCGCGATTAATAGAGCAACACTTAAGTAAAAAACAACAAGCAGGTGAATTCAATCTAGCAATAGTACGCCATGTAGCGACGACTCAGAATGACTATTTAGTTAATAATGATGATGATACTTGGCGAGCACTTGAGTTTATTGGTGGCAGCTACAGTGAAGATGTGGTTAATACTGCTAGCCAGGCACAAACAGCGGCCAATGCATTTGGCCAATTTGCGCAAGCGCTACAAGACTTTGACGCGAACAATTTACATGCGGTTATTCCTAATTTTCATAACTTGGCCATGCGTGCAGAAGTCTTCAAGCAAGTGGTTAGCACCGATCCTCATAAACGTTTGGCTCATTGTCAGGAAGAGGTTGATTTTTGCCTGTCGCAGCTTTCACTTATCGATGAGCTTAATGCCCTTGAGGGAAAAGTGCCTATTCGTGTGTGCCATAACGATACTAAAATAAACAACATGCTATTTTGCTTAGACTCTAATAATGCAAAAGCGGTGATAGATTTAGATACCTGTATGCCTGGTTATTGGCTTAATGATTTTGGCGATATGGTCAGAACATTTTGCTCTGCAGAGCAAGAAGATTCAACGGCGCTTGAAAAGGTAGGTGTTCGTGAAGATATTTTTGCAGCGATTGTTAAAGGCTATGTTGAGCCACTAAAGGGGGTATTAACACCCGCCGAGAAACAAAGCTTTTGGTTAGGTGCTAAAGTAATGCCCTTTATGATTGGCTTACGCTTTTTAACTGATTATATAGATGGTGATAATTACTTTAGCGTTAAGCATAAGAGACACAACTTAGATCGCGCAAAAAACCAATTTGCCTTATACAAGGATATAGTAAGTAAGCAGCAGGTCTTAAAGGAGATTTTGACTCAGGTATAAACCCAATTAATTATATTGCTCAAAGCGTCATAACTAAAACTTTGAGCAATATAAATTGAGGTTAAACATTGAAAGTATGTGTTAACTTCCAACATCTCAATTTTTTACTTATTAAGCATCCGCTAGTTTTACACGGATTTTGCTTTTGTCTACTGTGGTTTGATTAAGCGCTTTAATTGCGCCTTTAACTTCAATGTCATTAGGCATTTCTACAAAGGCAAAGCCTTTAGATTGGCCTGTTTCTTTATCGAGTACCAAGTTACAGGTGGTCACTTTACCGTGAGCCGTAAATAACGTACGAAGTTCATGCTCAGTAGTGGCACGTGATAAGTTACGAACTAATAATTTCATATATAACCTAAATAATGGGTTCAAGCATAATTATCTCAAGTAACCTTGCTTTAACCTAACGTTATTTTATAAACAGTAAAAATAACTATTAAAAAACAAAAAACCGCCTAATGGCGGTTTTTTATACATTGCGAGAGATTACTTTACTTCTTTACCCGCTGCTTGTTGATCTGCATGATAGCTTGAACGTACAAACGGGCCTGAAGCGGCGTGTGTAAAGCCAATTTCATCAGCATATTCTTTTAATGCGTCAAATTCAGCTGGTGGCACGTAACGCTTAACGGGTAAGTGATGCTTAGACGGTTGTAGGTATTGCCCTACAGTAAGCATATCAACGTTATGAGCACGTAAATCGCGAAGTACTTCCTCGATTTCGCTAATTTCTTCACCAAGGCCAACCATTAAGCCTGATTTTGTTTTAACCTCAGGGTGGGCTTCTTTAAAGCGACGTAATAATTCAAGAGACCATTTATAGTCAGCACCTGGGCGCGCAAGTTTGTATAAACGTGGCGCCGTTTCTAGGTTGTGATTAAATACATCTGGCGGCGTTTCAATTAAAATTTCTAAAGCTCTGTCCATACGGCCACGAAAATCGGGCACTAAAATCTCAATGGTAATTTCTGGGTTATGCTTACGAATTTCGCGGATACAATCAGCAAAGTGCTGAGCACCACCGTCACGTAAATCATCGCGGTCTACAGAAGTAATAACCACATAGCTTAACTTCATGTCTTTAATGGTAAGTGCCAGCTTTTCAGGCTCAGCGGCATCAGGTTTTAATGGGCGACCATGTGCAACGTCACAGAATGGACAACGACGTGTACAAATAGCTCCTAAAATCATAAAGGTCGCTGTACCGTGGTTAAAACACTCTGATAAGTTAGGACACGAAGCTTCTTCACATACAGAGTGAAGGCCATGCTTACGCATTGCTTGTTTTATGCCGTCAATCCGCTCGGTTGACTTAGGTAAGCGAATTTTAAGCCACTCTGGCTTACGGAGCATTTCGGTTTTTTCTGTTGGTAAAACTTTAACGGGGATCAACGCCATTTTTTCTGCGTCGCGTAGTTTTACACCTGGTTCCATTTTGACTGGTTTATTCATTCGTTTTCAAACCCTTCAGTATGCTTAACCTGTGTTGCATTAAGCTTCTTGATCATGTGTTTTACCAGCCCTTCACCTGCAGCTTCAAGGTCTTGAGGGCCATTTAGTTCTTTAGTTTGCACCATATTCATGCCCGCATAACCACATGGGTTGATGCGTAAAAATGGACTTAGATCCATATTAACATTTAATGCCAAGCCATGAAATGAGCAGCCACGACGAACTCGTAAACCTAAAGAGGCAATTTTACTGTCGTTAACGTAAACACCAGGGGCATCCGCTTTCGCGTATGCATCTATGGCGAACTCTGCAAGGGACTCAATGATGCACTCTTCAAGCCAAGTAACTAGCTCTCGCACCCCAATTTTTAAACGACGTAAATTAAATAATACATACATCATTTGCTGACCAGGGCCGTGGTAAGTAACCTGTCCACCGCGGTCAACTTTAATCACTTCAATGTCACCTGGGGCGAGTAAGTGCTCATCTTTACCGGCTTGGCCTTGGGTAAATACACTTTCATGCTCTACTAACCAAATTTCATCTGGCGTATTTTCATCACGGGTGTCGGTAAAGTCTTGCATTTTTTGCCAAATCGGCATGTAACGCTGACGACCCAGTTGGCGTACGATTAGGGTGTTTTCGCTCACAACAAATCTCAACTATAGCTTAAAGCATATGGCGCACGTCATCGATATTGCTGATCACGTTGTAAATTTCTTCAATGTGTTTGCCGCTTGTTACTGTGGCTACTAAAGTGACTGACTCATAGTTACCTTTACTGCTCGGTTTTACTTTTGGCGCATAATCACCCGGAGCGATAGGTTGTAACTTTTCTAAAATTTGATCAGTTAAGTTTACGTTTGCTAGACCCATAATTTTAAATGTAAACGGGCAAGGGTACTCTAGGTACTCATCAAATTTAGTGTTTTTAACAGGTTCAACCACGACGGGAACTCCTCAAACAAAAGTGTTGGCTCAACTTATACGTTAAGCTTAAAACTGACAGGCTAATGACAATCTTGAAATGATGTTACTTTTGACCTAAGCCAACGATAGTCATTCAATACGATTGGTATATATGGGGCGCATTCTAGCACTTTTCAAGCAAAAAAAAACGCCTCACAGAAGAGGCGTTCATATTACTTTACTCGTGCTTACATTATTTGTAAGCGTAAGTAGTCATATATTTTGCTGAAGAAGCTACCTTCTTGAATTTCTTCAAGCGTAACTAGCGGATATTGTGCAATATCTTCGCCTTCAAGTTGTAAAAACAGCGTGCCTACTTTAGTGCCTTTAGCTAAAGGTGCTTCAAGCGTATCGTCAAGCTCAAAGTTTGCTTTCAGGTTTTTATGTTGGCCACGAGGGATTGTAATAGGGGTGTCTTCTAAAATACCTAAAGAGACATTCTCTTTGTTACCCATCCAGATGCGTTGCTCTGCAAAACTATCGCCAGCTTTGTAAGGCGTAATTGTTTCAAAAAAGCGGAAACCGTAGTTAAGCAGTTTTTTACTTTCAACTTTACGCGCACGCTCACTTGAAGTACCCATAACTACCGCAATTAAACGCATGTCGTTTTTCGTTGCCGAGGTGACTAAGCTGTAACCCGCATCAGATGTATGGCCTGTTTTAATACCATCAACATCTAAGCTTTCATCCCATAACAACGAGTTACGGTTATATTGCTTTATACCATTGTATGTAAATGACTTTTCTTTATATAGTGCATATTCGTCCGGCACATCTCTGATCAAGGCTGCACCAAGTGTGGCCATATCGCGTGGCGTTGTGTAGTGCTCGTCTGTATCAAGACCGTGACTATTAATAAAGTGAGTATTTGTCATGCCTATCTTTTCAGCATGGGCATTCATTAAATCTGCAAAGGCACTTTCGCTGCCTGCAATATGCTCAGCCATGGCAACACAGGCATCATTACCTGATTGCACAATAATACCGTGATTAAGTTCATCTACACTTACTTGCTTACCCACTTCAATGAACATTTTAGATGATTCAGGAAAGTTTTTTGCCCACGCTTTTTCACTGATAGTTACCATATCGGTGGGTGCGATATTACCTGCATTTATTTCTGTACCAATTACATAACTAGTCATCATTTTAGTTAAGCTAGCAGGAGCAAGTTTTGTATCAGCTTCACCTTCTGCAATCACTTTACCTGTGGTGAAGTCCACCAAAAAGTAACCTTTAGCATTAACTTGAGGAGGGGCTGGAATAATTTGTGCGGTGGCTGAAAAGACGGCGGCAGAACAGACTAAGCCGCAAACACCAGTAAGAATTTTATGTTTAATAGATTTCATCATACTCATTAATGGTTAAAGTTAAAAATATGCATTCTCCCTATTCTAAAGGGCTTACTGAGTGTAAAGCAAGAACGCGTTTTGAAATTGATTTTGTTTTAATGTTTTAAGTACTTGTTGCGCGTGTTGGGCATCTTTTATCGGCCCTAAGTGCAATCTATAAATACCGTCTTTTTCGACGATATTTGTTGGTAATTTATATTGCTCTCGTAGTGTGTGTGCCAATGCTTCTATGTTGGCTAACGTACTACCTGCAGCTACTTGAACATAGGTTTTTCGTGCATGGGTATCTGCAAGGGTAATCGCTTCAAGCTTAACCTGTGCTGTACCGTATTTATGATAGCCAAGTTTATAGGCTGCAGCATAAGAAAGATCAATGATTCTATCGTCATGAAAAGGCCCGCGATCGTTAACCCGTACTATAACAGATTGGCCATTGGCTGTATTTGTTACGCGCACAAAACTCGGTAAGGGCAAGGTTTTGTGAGCTGCCGTCATAGCGAACATATCGTAAATTTCGCCGTTAGAGGTGTGATAACCATGAAATTTTCGGCCATACCATGAGGCAATGCCCGTTTCTGAATAACCTGTTTCATCGAGCATAGGGGTATAACGTTTGCCCAACACTTCGTAAGGGCGTGTGGTGCTCGCGCTTTTTATAACTTTAGTGACAATAGCATCTTGCATTTCTAATTCAGTTGGTGCTCGAAGAGGCGCTGCATCATGGCGCATGCTGTAACGGCTATTTGAACTGCTACATGCACTTAAAAAGAGGCTAACGAGTGTAATAATTATAAGTTGTTTATAAAGGCGCATTATTTTAAGAGCATCCTTTTATCTGTGGCAATCGACATAATAATGCCAAATGCAGCCATCAAGGTCACCATTGAGGTGCCGCCATAACTAATTAATGGTAAGGGAACACCTACAACAGGTAATAAACCCGAGACCATACCAATGTTTACAAAAATATAAACGAAAAATGTGAGTGTCAGAGAGCCTGCGAGTAACTTGCCAAAAGCTTCTTGTGCATTAACTGCAATAAATAATCCACGGCCAATGATGAATAAGTACAGGCTAAGTAAAATACACACACCAAATAAACCAAACTCTTCACTCAGTACAGAAAAAATAAAATCGGTATGTCGTTCAGGTAAAAATTCCAGTTGTGATTGTGTGCCTTGCAACCAGCCTTTGCCTTCGATACCGCCTGAGCCAATAGCAATTTTTGATTGAATAATATGATAGCCAGAACCAAGCGGATCGCTCTCAGGATCTAAAAAGGTCAGTACTCTTTGCTTTTGATAATCGTGCATACCATAGTGCCAAAATGGCCACGCTGCCAAAGCAACAACTGAGCTTAAAAAGCCAATTAAACGCCAACTCAAGCCAGATAAAAACAATACAAACACCCCCGAACTGGCAATCAAAATTGAGGTGCCTAAATCGGGCTGTTCCTTAATAAGTAAGGTGGGCAACATTACAATGGCAAAGCCAATAATTAAATGAAGTGGACGCGGTGGTAAGTGGTTACGACCAATGTACCAAGCCACCATCATAGGAACCGCTAATTTCATCAGCTCTGAGGGTTGAAAGCGGGTAATACCTAAATCTAACCAGCGTTGAGCGCCTTTAGAGCTTACACCAAATAGTAGTACTCCAACTAGCATGAGTAACCCTAGGCAATACATGGGAATGACTAAGCGTTTTAACGTAGCGGGGGGGATTTGCGCTAAAACAAACATTCCAATAATTGCACCTGCCATGCGGGTTACATGGCGGATCATCATAGCCGAGTCTTGGCCAGAGGCACTATAAACGATAGTGATGCTGCCAGCCATCATCAGTAATAAAGCAATTAAAAGTGGCAAGTCGATATGCAGGCGTAGCCAAATAGAGCGCTTATTATGTAAAGCCGTCATGGTACTTTACTCCCTGAGGATTGAATTGGGTTAGCTGCAAAATAATAATCCATTAATTGACGGGCAATCGGCGCACCTACTGAGCTTCCGCCACCGGTATTTTCTACCACAATAGAGACTACTATTTGTGGGTTGTTGTAGGGGGCAAAACCGACGTAAATGGCGTTATCACGTTGGCGCTCTTTAAGTGCATCGGCGTCGTAACGCTCGCCTTGAGCAATACTGACTACTTGGGCTGTACCGGTTTTACCTGCTGGATCGTAGGTAGCGCCTTTAAACGCACGATGGGCAGTTCCGGTGGTTTTTTTAACGGTGTTATGCATGGCATCAATCGCGATGCGCCAGTTATCTTCATTATTGAGTACAACAGGTGGCTTTTCTTCATTATTGAGCTGAGTAATTTGATCTTCTTTTTTAGCAACTTGCACTAAATGAGGAGGGTGATTTATCCCTCTGTTAACTAAAATATTAGTGGCATTCGCTATTTGAATGGGGGTGGCAGTCCAATAACCTTGGCCAATTCCTACAGAAATAGTATCGCCACGCCACCACGACTCTTTAAAACGATCTTCTTTCCACTCTTTTGAGGGTAAAATAGCGGTTGTTTCTTCATGAATATCAATACCGGATAACTCACCAAAACCAAAACGGGCCATAAAATTACTTATTTTGGTGATCCCCATGCGATACGCTGCATCGTAAAAGTAGGTATCGCATGACTCTTCTATTGCTTTGTAAACATCAACATGGCCATGGCCCCAACGTCGCCAATCTCGCCATCTATGCTCTACGTTTGGTATTTGAAAAAAACCTGGATCCCACATGGTGGTGGTTTCTTGCACTATGTTTTCTTCTAATGCCAAAATAGCCATGTGCGGCTTAATAGTTGATGCGGGTGCATAGCGTCCTTGAGTGGTACGGTTGATCAGTGGACGATCAGGGTTGAGTAAGGCTTTGTAATCTTTACTGCTAATACCGTGCACAAATAAGTTGGGGTCATAACTAGGGTTTGAATAAAGCGCTAAAACGCCGCCATCTTTTGCATCCATTACCACAATAGCGCCGCGCATATCTTTAAGTGCATGTTGGGCTATTTGTTGTAAACCAATGTCGAGAGTAAGTACTAAGTCGTCACCCGGCTGCGGTGGATCCATGTTTAAGGTGCGAATAATACGGCCACGGTTGTTTACTTCAACCCGCTGTGAGCCGACTTGTCCATGTAGTAAAGGCTCGTAATACTTTTCGATACCCAGTTTACCAATATCATGCGTGGCTCGGTAGTTTGTGGCTTCATCTTGTTGTTCAAGCTTATTTAATTCTTTTCTATTGAGCTTTGCAACATAGCCTAATGCATGGGTTAAAGTATCGCCAAAGGGATAATATCTCGCTAGGCGCGCTTCAATGCTAAACCCTGGAAATTTATGTTGGTTTACTGAAAACATCGCTACTTCGTTTTCATTTAAACGGGCTTTGAGGACTTGGCTTTTAAAACGTCGAGTATGTTTTATATCATCAAGAAAATCAGCTTGTTGTTGCTCGGTTATTTCAATGATTTTGCTGATAGACTTCAAAGAGGCGGTTAAATCATCAACTTCTTCGGGGATCACTTCAAGGTTATAAACGGGCTTATTTTCGGCCAGTAAAACACCGTTGCGGTCGTAAATAAGTCCGCGATTAGGTGCAATAGGGATTACTTTTATGCGGTTGTCGTTAGAGCGAGTTTGGTAATCTTGGTGGTCGTCAACTTGAATGGTGTATAAGTTAGACAATAATATGGCTACTAAGGCTAAGATAAAAATAAAACCCACAAATGCACGCCGAGCAAATAAATTAGCTTCTGCTGAGTGGTCGCGAATAGTGGGTCTTCGTTTTAGCATGGCAAGAAACTACTCGCGATGATAAGGGTGGTTGTTATTTAAGCTCCAGCCTCTGTAAAGGCTTTCAGCAACAATAATGCGTACTAAAGGGTGTGGGAGCGTTAAATTTGATAACGACCATTTTTGCTCAGAGGCCGCAATACACTCGGGAGCTAAGCCTTCTGGTCCGCCAATCAGTAAACTGACATCGCGACCATCAAGTTGCCACTTTTCCATGTTTTTCGCTAGCTGGTGAGTATCCAGTGCTTTACCGGTTACTTCTAGTGTGACAATACGATTGCCTTTAGGTATAGCGGCTAAGGTTTTTTCACCTTCGGTGTGTAAAATACGCTTTATATCTGCGTTTTTGCCACGTTTACCTGCAGGTATTTCGATTAGTTCCAGTGCCATATCTTTGGGAAAGCGGCGCTGATATTCTGCAAAACCTGTTTCTACCCATGCTGGCATTTTTGTACCAACAGCAATCATTTGTATTTTCACGACGTTACTTCCAAGCGTTGTCTAAAATAGGGAGCTATTAGCCCCAAAGCTTTTCTAGATCGTAATAGCTACGTGCTTGATCTTGCATAACGTGAACAATCACATCACCTAAATCAACTAATGCCCATTCGCCATCGCTTTGGCCTTCGTAGCCTAATGGCTCTTCACCAGCGTGACGAGCTTCTTTTGCTAAGTTATCAGCAATTGACAATACATGACGTCTTGATGTGCCTGAACATACAATCATGTAATCGGTTACGTCTGAAGTGCCAGTTACGTCAAGTTGAATCACATCACGTGCTTTCATATCGTCAATTTTGTCTAGTGCAAAAGCGAGTAGTTGTTTCGAATCCAAGGTTTTGTCTCAATTTAAAATTTAATAGCGGTTATTTTAACACGCTGAGGGGTTTATACCAATCACTCTTGATAAAGCTGGTGCTGCTCAATATAGTGACTCACGGTGTCGGGTAATAGTTCACTCTTTTTAATACTTTTTTTAAGAGCTTGACGGATAGTGCTGGATGCAGCATCCAGTTGCTTACCTTCTAAAAAGTAAAGGTGTCCGCCATTTTTTTCGTTCAGTAGTGAAATATCGTTGCTCATAGCCTGCTGTTTGTAGTTTTTAAGTTCACCTTGTACATCACAGTTTTGACCTGGGCGTTGATACACCACTATATGGCATAGACTCGTTATTGTTTGCCACTGATACCATTTATCAAGGTTGTTGAATGAGTCCATTCCAATCAAAAATAGAATCGGGGTATCGGGATTTTCTGCTCTTAGCTCTTGCAAGCTTAATAAAGAATACGACGGGCCGCTGCGTTTTAGTTCTCGTAAATCAAGCTTAAACTGCGAATATGGTTTAATTGCGGTTTTAAGCATTTCAATACGATGCTCGGTGCTGATCCCCGGTGCCGCTTTGTGTGCGGGTATTGCACAGGGCATAAAATAAAGTGAGTGTAATTTAAAGGTCGCAACGCATTGCTGCGCCATATTAAGGTGCCCCAAATGAACAGGATCAAAAGTGCCACCAAAAATTGCAATCATGATATTTTTCCTTTACTGACGGTTAGTATGGCACGGCAGTGGAATATCGAGTGGTTGGCAAAATTTAATACAAATATGTGCTAATGCTTGATAGGGTGCAATCAATACACCTTGTTTGTAGCTTGCATCAAATAATGCCAGTTCACTGCTAATACTTTCAAGGGTGTGAATATTTAGTCTGTTTATCGCTGTTTGTACCGGCACTTGCTGATTTTTCCAAATCGCTTTTTGCTTAAACAGGGTCGCTAATGACTCACCCTGCAGTAACCCTTGTTGTACACCTATTAAGGTATTTAAATCTTTATTGATGGCCCACAAAATACTCACTACTTCAGTGTTATCACTGGCAAGCTTATTTAATACTTTTATTGCTTGTGAAGTATGGCCGTTTAACAGGGCATCACTTAAATCAAAAATATCGAATTTAGATTGGTTTAGTAGCCCTTGCATTACCAGTTGCTGAGTAATGAGAGCGTCACCATGTATTAGCGACAGCTTTTCAAGCTCTTGGAAACAGGCCAGTAAATTGCCTTCAGTGGCATTAATTAAACTGAGCTTAGCCTCGTTTTGTAAATTAAGTGACAAGCGTTGGCATTGTTCATCAAGCCAACGTTTTAAGTGATTACCACTAAGCGGATAGCAGGGTACAAATAACCCTTGCTTATCGAGTGCTTTAAACCACGCACCGCGTTGCACATCTTGGCTTGCTTTGGCGCCTTTAACAATTAAAATGGTGTCAGGGTTTTCAAGTTCAACAACTTTTTTAAAGGTGTTTGCGCCGGGTGTACCAGGTTTTTGCTGGTTTAAATCAAGCTCAATAATTGTACGCGCACTAAATAACGACATACTTTGGTATTGCGCAATGATTTCTTGCCAATCAAAGCCTTGGGCTAAAGTGAATTTAATTACTTCATCAAAACCTTGCGCTTTTGCGCTGTCGCGTATGAGCTGTACACATTGCGCTTCTTGAAAAGGCTCTTCACCAAAAACCAAATAAAAAGGTTTTAACCCCTTTTTTAATTCGCTAGGCAGCTGATTTGCATAACAACGCATTATAGTTGCGACAACTCTCTAACAATTCGACGACTCGCTTGCTGGCGAATTTCGCTGATCAGCAGTTCAAGCTCTTTTGCTTTAGCTAGTGCGTTGTCAGGATCATCTTGGTAATTACGGTAAAGCTCAAAACGTTTTTCAATGGCTTCTTGTTTTGGGCGTTTTACAACATAACTCACACTGTATGCCAGTTCATATTCAGCTACTTGTCCGTTTTGAAACAACGACAAGGTTTGGCGCTCTAGCTGCTCTTTAAATAAATAAAGTTGCGCAGACTGTTTACTCGCAGGGACTAAAGTGACATCGCTCATAGCCAGTTCTGTTTGCAAATAGCTAAACAACGCTGATTTTTGATCATCACCCACCAAGGTTAGCTGTTTTAAATCATTGGGTAGGCTTGATGCTTTTTTAAGGTGAAAGCCACAGCTCGATAACAAAAAACAGACTAGCACTAAGGCTAGTCCGTTTTTAATGGCATTTAAAGTAGCCATATTAGTTAGCTACCACGTTAAGCAATTTACCTGGTACATAAATTACCTTGCGGATTGTTGCACCATCAGTAAATTTAGTGACGTTAGATTCTGCAAACGCGAGTGCTTCTACTTGCTCTTGCGTTGCATCAGCTGCAACCGTTAGTTTTGCACGTAATTTACCATTTACTTGTACGATGATTAGTTTTTCATCTTCAACTAGGGCAGATTCGTCAACTTTTGGCCATGCTGCATCTAAAATATCACCTTCTTTACCTAGCTCTTGCCATAACTGATGCGATAAATGCGGTGTTATTGGTGCTAGCATAATAAGTAATGCTTCTAATGCCTCGTTAGCAATGGCAACATCTTGAGTGTCGTTTAATGGCGCTTTTAATAACTTATTAGACAGCTCCATGATTGCGGCAATCGCAGTGTTGAATGTTTGACGACGTTCAACATCATCGCTCACTTTTGCAATGGCTTTATGTAGCTCACGGCGAAGTACTTTTTGTGGGTTAGTAAGCGACGATTTATCAAGTGCTTGGAAGCCAACCGTTTTAACATCTACCGCGTATTTCCATACACGCTTTAAGAAGCGGTGTGCGCCTTCAACCCCTGAGTCTGACCATTCAAGTGTTTGCTCCGGTGGTGCAGTAAACATCATGAATAAACGCACGGTATCTGCACCGTATTGGGCAATTACTTCTTGTGGGTCTATACCGTTGTTTTTAGACTTAGACATTTTACTCATGCCAGATGAGAATACAGGTTCACCATCTTCTTTGTGCCATGCCTTGGTTACACGGCCTTTGTCGTCGGTTTCGGTATTTACATCACTTGGCGAAATCCATACATCGCCGCCTTTTTCATCTTTACGATAAAATGTTTCGGCAAGTACCATACCTTGACAAAGTAAGCGGTCAAATGGCTCGTCTGAATTTACTAAACCAAAGTCACGTAGTAATTTATGGAAAAAGCGCGAGTACAATAAGTGTAAAATTGCGTGCTCAATACCACCAATGTATTGGTTTACTGGTAACCAATAGTTAGCTGCCGCTGGATCTAACATGCCTTCGTCATGGCGCGGGCTACAGTAGCGAGCGTAATACCATGATGACTCCATAAAGGTGTCAAAAGTATCAGTTTCATGAGTGGCAGGTACACCATTTACAGTTGTTTTAGCCCATTCTGGGTCAGCTTTAATTGGTGAGGTAACGCCATTCATTACCACATCTTCTGGTAAACGCACTGGTAGCATATCTTCAGTGGCAGCAAGCTCATTACCATTCTCATCACTCAGCATTGGAATTGGCGAACCCCAGTAACGCTGACGGCTTACACCCCAATCGCGTAGACGGAAGTTTACTTTACGCTCTCCCACACTTAATGCTTCTAGCTTGTCGGCAACAGCGTTAAAGGCGTTTTCAAAATCAAGGCCATCAAATTCACCTGAGTTTACTAATACCCCTTTTTCGGTGAATGCTTCTTGGGCTAGGTTTACTTCAAGCTCAGAGCCTTCAACTGGCGCAATAACTTGTTTAATATCGAGGCCGTAAGCTGTTGCAAATTCAAAGTCACGTTGGTCGTGCGCAGGTACTGCCATTACTGCACCTGAGCCGTAATGCATTAATACAAAGTTAGCAACCCAAATTGGTAGTTGCTCGCCCGTTAATGGGTGAGTGGCGTAAAAGCCTGTTGCAATACCTTTTTTCTCCATAGTTGCCATGTCTGCTTCAGCAACTTTGGTGTTTTTGCATTCTTCAACAAACATTGCAATCGCGTCGCTATTTTTAGCCGCTTCTTGTGCAATAGGGTGGCCACCGGCAACAGCTAGGTATGTTACGCCCATAAATGTATCTGGGCGTGTTGTGTATACGCTAAATTTTTCGTTGTTATCGGTACGCGTAAATTCTATGTCTAAGCCTTCAGAACGACCAATCCAGTTGCGCTGCATGGTTTTAACTTGTTCAGGCCAGTCTTCTAATTTGTCTAAATCGTCTAATAGCTCTTGTGCGTAGTCGGTAATTTTAATAAACCACTGTGGAATTTCTTTTTGTTCCACTACCGCACCTGAGCGCCAACCGCGGCCGTCAATTACTTGCTCGTTAGCTAGTACAGTTTGATCGACCGGATCCCAGTTAACCGTTGACATTTTTTTGTACACTAGGCCTTTTTCGTAAAGCTTAGTGAAAAACCATTGTTCCCATTTGTAATATTCTGGGTGGCAAGTCGCAATCTCGCGATCCCAATCGTAACCAAAACCTAATTGCTTAAGTTGGTTACGCATGTAGTCAATATTTTCGTAAGTCCACTTTGCAGGAGCTGTTTTATTTTTAATAGCCGCGTTTTCTGCAGGTAAACCAAACGCATCCCAACCCATAGGCTGCATTACGTTTTTGCCTTGCAAGCGCTGGAAGCGAGAAACCACGTCACCAATGGTATAGTTACGCACATGACCCATATGCAGTCGACCACTTGGGTAGGGAAACATTGAGAGGCAATAGTATTTTTCTTTGCTCTCATCTTCTGTGGCTTTAAATACTTGGTTTTCTTCCCAGTAGCGTTGGACTTTTGACTCTATGTCTTGTGGGTTATATTGCTCTTGCATTTACGTTTCCAAACTTCTTGCATACTAATAAAAAATTGTCGATAGGATACCCCAAATAAAGCGCTATTCACAGCGTCAAAGCGGCGCTTTTTGTAAATTTGCGAGTAAATTAGTTTTCAGTACAGGTTAACCTATACTTATCTATGGTATAGAGTAAATCAGTAGACGTTTTCAAGGAGTATAAAATGGCAGATTACAGAGCATGGCTTAGTGGATTAACCGATTGGTTAAAAGATGTGAAAGAGCATGAAGTTAAAGCCGCAGTAAAGCGATTTATTGAATCTGAGCAGGCACTTAAAGATTTAGGTGAAGAAAAATACCAGCTTTATCGTAATTACTTAATGCGTGACATTTCTCACCTACAAGAAAATAATAGCTACTATAATTCGCTTGCATGGCAGGAGCTTAAAGAGTCATTGTGGTTTGAGCTTTCTCACATTGAAGACAAAACACAGCTTGAATGGCAGTCATTAAGTGAAGATTTTAAGCATAATGGTGTTTATCACGCAGGTGAATGGATAGCCATGGGCACATTAGTATGTAAGAATTGCAACCATAGTTATGATGTTTACCATGCAACGCAAATTATTCCTTGCACGCAGTGTGATGGCATCTATTTTAGCCGCCAGGCTTTACAACCCTAAATATAAGTATTGAGTGGCTGTAGGCCACTCAATATGCCCAAATCTAGCAATTAAGCTGGTAAAAAAAGAAGTTAGAATGACGAAAAAACTGCTGCCACTACCCGTATCAAATCTTGCACCGAGTATTTCATCGAGCCATGTAAACACTTGTATGAGTAATCCATACCCTGAGCAACTTACCTTTATAGGCCAACAACGTGCGCAAAGTGCATTGGACTTTTCTTTAGGAATGGACCTACCCGGTTATAATGTTTATGTAATGGGAGAGGCGGCACACGGGCGTTTTACTTTAGTAAAAGACAAATTAAAACAACACGCTAAAGAGCGCACAACACCGCATGAATGGTTATATGTTAATAACTACGACGATCACCGTGAGCCTATTGCCTTATTTATGCATGCAGGGCAAAGCAAACAACTAGCCGATGATATTGACTCATTTATTGATGAAGTACTCGACACTTTTCCTGCTGCATTTGATAACCCAGCCTATCAGCGCAAGAAAAAATCGATAGACCGTGAGTTTAACGATGCTTACGACGGTGCAATTACCGCGGTAGAAATAGCCGCGCTTGAGCAAAGTGTGGCACTAATTGAAGAAAAAGGCGTAGTCGGCTTTGCACCGCTGATTGATGGCAAGCAACTTACCGATAATGAATTTTCTGATTTGGAAGATGATTTACGCGAAATGTTTTTTGAGCGTATAGAAAAATTAGAAGATGCCCTCATTGAAGCGCTTATTGAGTTACCGCGCTGGAAACGTGAATCTAAAGAAAAGCTCCGCAACCTTAAAAAATCTACTGCTGAGCAAGCCACTAAACCATTATTAAAAGATTTAGAACATAAATATGCCAGCCATATTGGTGTACTGCGTTATTTAAAAGATATACGCGTAGAAATTATTGATGCCGTGCTTGAATGGCTTGATGATGAAGGTGAAAGCGAAGAAAACAAAGAAGACTTTGACCGTAAAGGTATGCTTACCGACTTTTTTGCACCTAATATTTTAGTTGAATACAAAGAAGGCGATGCAGCACCGGTTGTTTACGAGCCAAACCCAACTTTTGGTAATATTTTTGGCAAAATTGAATACGCCACATCGCAAGGGTCGTTAATTACCAGCTATCGCTCAATTCAGCCAGGTGCATTGCACCGCGCCAATGGCGGCTATTTAATTATGGATGCTGAAAAAGTAATGGCTCAACCCCAAGTGTGGGATGGGCTAAAGCTGTCGCTAAAAACCCATCAAATTAAAAATGACTTACCTTATCAAGACAGTGTCGTTGGTAGTAGCTTTACGCTTCGACCGCAGTTAATTCCGCTTGATGTGAAAATTATTTTACTTGGCTCACGTGAACTTTATTACACCATCGGTGAATACGACGAGGAATTTGCTGAGTTATTTAGAGTACTTGCCGATTTTGATTATTACTTACCAAGTAGCGATAAGCTGCAGTATCAGTTTATTACTAAAGTCAGTGATTACTGCGAGCAAACATTAAAGTGCACGTTAAACGAAGCCGCAATGGTGCGATTACTTAAATTTAGTTATCGCCAAGCAGAGCACCATAATAAGTTATCAGCACGTTTTGCTGATGTGTTAGAGCTTGTGGCTGAGGCTAGTTTTTACGCTAAGCAAGACAAGCTTACGGTGATTGATGCACGCCATATTGACGAAGCTATACAAGGCAAGCAGTACCGTACGGGGCAAATTAGCGAAAACATGCTCAGCGATATAAAGGAAGGGCATACTTTAATAGCTACTGAAGGCCAAGCCGTAGGTAAAGTAAATGGTTTAACGGTACTGCACATTGGTGACACCTCATTTGGCACACCTGCACGTATTACTGCTACCGTTTATGCCGGCGCTGACGGCGTAATTGATGTGGAACGCGAAGCTGAGTTGGGTAAAGCAATTCACTCAAAAGGGGTAATGCTGCTTACCGGGTATTTAGGTAACAAATACGCGCAACACTTTAGCTTAACACTCAGTGCGAATATCGCTATTGAACAAAGTTATGGCTACATAGATGGTGATAGCGCCTCTCTTGCTGAACTTTGTGCGCTCATTTCGGCCATTACGAGCTTACCTATCAGTCAGTCTATTGCACTAACTGGTTCAATTAACCAACATGGTGATGTGCAGGCCATTGGTGGTGTAAACGAGAAAATAGAAGGCTTCTTTAAGCTATGTAAAATGCGCGGCTTAACGGGTGAGCAAGGGGTTATTATTCCTAAATCGAACCAAGTTAATTTGGTGCTTGATGACGAAATACTCAATGCCGTTGAGTTAGGTAAGTTTAATATTTATGCTGTGGAAACCGTTGACCAAGCACTAAACTTATTAATGGATATCGAAGCGGGTGACATGGTTGATGAACACTACCCAGAAGATTCGGTTAATGGCATCGCATTAGCGCGATTAAAAGACATTGCTGATATTGTTAATGGCGATAACAGCGACGAAAAAGACCACGACTCAGAAGATGAAAAAGGGGAGTTATGATCAATATAATTTTACTGATTGTTATCGCTATTTTTTGCGTTTTAATTTTTAAAAACAGTAAAAAAGCCAAACAGCAAGCAATCGCAAACGCACAGATTGAAAGTGATTATTTAATTGCCAATGCAAAAACTGAAGGCGTAAATGAAACCGCATCTGGCTTGCAATATAAAATAATCCATAAAGGACAGAGCGAAAATACACCTAGCCCAACGAGTATGGTTAAAGTGCATTATCATGGCACTTTAATCGACGGCACTGTATTTGACAGCTCAGTGGAGCGCAAAACTCCGATTAGCTTTGGTTTGCACCAAGTTATAAAAGGTTGGACAGAAGGCCTACAACTGATGAGCCCGGGCGATAAATTTCAGTTTTATATACCGCATCAGCTCGCCTATGGTGAAAAGCGAGTAGGGAGTATTCCTCCTGCATCATTGCTTATTTTTGAAGTGGAATTACTGGCTATTGAGTCGTAATTTTAAAGAAAAAAACACTTTAAGCCTTACCTTAATCAAGTAGGGCTTTTTATTTGCTCTCATTAGCCAATCCTACTCAAGAATTTAAAATATCAGTCGATACCTAAAATAGTGACAAGTTTATTTTAGGGATAAAATAATGAAGATTTCAACCGCCTCAATTCAATATCAAGCATCTAATTATAACAATCAGGCTTTAGTAGAAACAGAGCCGCAACCTAAAGATGATGAATCACAAGAACAACCTGACTATGTTTTATCAGAGTTTTTAGATACGAAGGTTCAAAAATACAGCGAAGATAACGCAACATTTGCTGAGCAATATCAAAATTTAGAAAAGGCATATAAATATTTCACCCAGCAAGTAGTTGCATTACAAGAACAAGTAAATAAGCTTAAGCAGAGTACGGTACAACGGAGTTTAACCATTGATAATAGCCAATATGGGCCAGCTGAAGAGGTCTATCAGTTGACTATGGATGCTGAGCATATCGGGGCTAAAAAGTATAAAACCGAGCAACAACAAGAAGAGATAAATAGATTGCAGCTGCAACTTAGTGAGGTAAAGTCTCAGCAGGCAGCAATAAAACAACAAATTATTGAGCTAGTAATCAACGAAATGAAAAGGCGAGGCGACGACTTCACTGTTTAACCTTGTAATGTACGCAGAGAAGTTAGTTTTTAAACTCAATTTTTTCTACCTCAAACCTAAATTCCCCCGCCTGCTTACCAGCAATCATAAAGCCAAGCTGCTTTATCTCTTTGAAGCTAATTGTAGGCTGTTGTTCAAGTAAACGGCCGCGAAAAGTAAGCTGAAAATCTTCAGGTAAAAACTCAATATTAAGCCACTCACTTTTCGTGGTACTGAACGAATGTGTATAAGCCGCCCCATCCATGTACTCATTAGTTCTTAAACGTAATTGGTAGGTTTGACCATCGCCCTTAACACGCAGCACTATTTTAGTAATGTTTTGGTTTTTTACATCTAATAGCGTACGGATAGAAGCAAACCCTCCATTGTTTGCAAGCGATACGTTGCCTGTAAACACTAAATTGTCGTTTTCATACAAAACCTGACTATTAGAAATGCCACCCATCACCGAATCATTAACCACATCCCAGCGAGCATTGGCGTTTGCCTCGGTGGTGGCAAACAGTAAGTTAAACACAAAAAGTGATGAGAGTTGTTTGGTGGTCATGAGTAATTCCTTAAAACCATTATTAACAGTAATACGTTTTGATGTAATAATTGTTCACTTGATTATTTTAATACTGGGATAAGGTAATCCTTGATTAAAATACTGACCAAATTAAAGACGTTATAAAATATAAGGATATTAATTTATATGACAAAAAAGCCTGTGATTCTCATTATCATAGCATTTATTGTTATGATGCTCGGCCCTGTTGGTATTTATGAGTGGTACACTTCAATCGACCCCTCCTTTATCCCTAACCGTTTTTATGACTTTTTAAGTTCTTGGGTTTTAGGCTTTATTACTATTTCTTTAGTGTGTGCCTTTCTATTTCATTTAATAAAAACGCCAAATGCAAAAGAAGAGTTTAATACTCACTTTGATCAAGAAGGGGTTATCCTTAAATATTTAAGTATCATTATGATACCTATTTTGCTGTATGCATATCTTTGGGCTGTCATTTGTGCGCCGATTCAACTATGGGCGCATTATCATTTAGGCGATTATTGGTCTGAAGAATATATCTTAGTTGAGTCTGAAGCTTGTTATAGCGATTATGAGCCGAATTGCGTTCGTTTACTCTTTGCAGATATATCTACAAACAAACAGCACACCATCAGGTGGTATTTAGATAAGCACAAGCTTTTAAAACTTAAAAATACAAAAGTGAACTTAGTCGGCGAAAAAAGTTACTTTGGCTATCTTGTTAACGAAATACAATGGTAAAAACGAAAGGGAATTAAATGAAAAGCAATAATTTTAATGAGAGCATAAAAGGTTTTTTTTGGGGCATCGGGTTTGTAATAGCTATACTCGGCGGTATTAGTGCATTCGCCCTGACAATCGCCGCTGATGTTGAGAGTGGATTTAAAACAATGGTTTCTAATAAAGCATTAGAAACAAGTGATGAAATTAATAATGATTATAAACTAACTCTTTCTGAAATATACAAAGAAAATGGTCAAGTAAGAATCGCAGCTGAATTAAAAAATATTACTAACGAGAGCATTTATACGGGAACCGTTATTGCTTCTACATTTGATGAAAGTGGCAAGTTTATTGGTAATTGTGTAGGCAAAAGCACAGACAGCTTTTTAGAACCTAGCGAAGTTAGCTATGTTGACATTAAATGCAATTTATTTAGATCACAAGCAAGTAAAGTTCACTCGACAAAGCTTAAAATTAAGTGGTTCTAGGTATGTATTCAATTTTTTTAGAGTTAAATGTAGATGCTAAATAAGCTATTTAGTTGGGAGCGTGGGCGACAAAGATCAGGTTACGACAAGATGCTACTCTGTCGTATTTTTGCTCCTTTTAAGTTTGATGTCTATTTGATTAAATTTCCACAAGGGAGTGAAATAAAACCGCATACCGATAACGTTAAAACTGGTCGGCACTTTAGGCTCAATATTATATTAAAACATGCCGCCAAGGGTGGTGAGTTTATTTGTGACAACCCAATTATAAATTACCACCGAGTTAAGCTGTTCAGGCCTGATATAGAACAGCACCAAGTATCAAAAATAGAAAAGGGCAGTCGTTATATTTTAAGCATAGGCTGGATTAAAAAATAGATTTGCGAAGGTTGGTTAGATACCAGAGCAACCTTTCTCTTACTGATAGCTGACAACTAAAAGTTATCAGCTATAGTTTACTTCTTAAACCTAACCCCAAATCCAATCATACCCAATAACAATATAAACCCCCATACAAATCCATTGCCGTATTGGCTATACACGCTATCCCCTTGTATTAGCTTTATATTGGCTTTAAGTGTGGTAGCTTCAAACTGTGGCATAGTTTGGCGTGTTTGGCTTATGGGGTCGTATACGCCACTTATACCGTTGTTGGTAACACGTATTAGTGGACGTTGTAGTTCAAGGGCGCGCATGCGGGCAATTTGCATATGCTGGTGAGGGCCGATTGAATCACCAAACCAAGCATCATTACTCACCGTGAATAATATGTCTGAGTCGCTTTTATAATTGCCACGCACTAAATCGGCAAATACTATTTCGTAGCAAATAGCGGGCAGTAAATTAAAGCTATTCGCACGTAAGTTATTTTGCACTTTATCACCGCGCGAGAACGATGACATAGGCAAATCAAATAACGGAGCGATGGGGCGGAGTATGTCTTCAAAGGGAACAAACTCTCCAATCGGCAGTAATTGATGCTTTTGATAGCGGTTACTATCTAAGTAACGATAGTGGCCGTGTTCATCACTTTGCTCTTTGTTACCGACCACAATCAGGGTATTGAAAATGGTTTTAGTGTCGCGTTGGTAATCGACAATACCGGTCACTAATGCGGTTTTATTAAATGAGGCGGCACTGTCTAAGCCTGCTAAATACGAATCGGCAAGCGCTTCTATTTCAGGCACTGCAGCTTCAGGCCACACAATTAAATCGGCATCCCAGTGACGGCGCGTCATATCCTGATACTTACTCATGGTGGTCCAAAACTCACTGGGGTCAAAGCGCAAGTGTTGTTTTATATTACCTTGTACAAGCAGCACAGAGAGGTCTTTATCGGAGTAATGGGTTACCTTTGTAAAGTGTGCGCCTGCGAAGACAAGCAAAACCACAGCAGCGGTAACAACAGGCATTTTAAATTGTTTTTGCGCTAAGCTGTACAATGCAAAGCCAATGGCAATACATAATAGCGTGAGCCCAAATTCACCAATTAAAGGAGCAAGGGCATTCAGAGGGCTATCGGTTTGTGTATAACCAAAGCTTAACCAAGGAAAACCAGTTAACAGGTTGGCACGCAAATATTCACTAATAGCAAAACAAGGGAGTAATAGCGCTGCAAAACTTATAGAGCCGTTTGAAAAGCGAGTAGTTGCCCACAGCGCCAGCGCAGGAAATAACGCAAGGTAGCTACAAAGCAGTGTCATTAATGCAATTGAGGCGACCAGTGGCATACCGCCAAAGGTGGCGATAGAAACATGTACCCAACTTATACCTGCACCAAACCAGCCTAGACCAAATATAAAGCCATATTTAGCGGCGGTTTTAGCATGTACTTTTCCATTAAGGTTTGCAGGAATACAAAAAAATAGCGAGCCTATGCTAAAAAATACAATCGGCCAAATACCAAAAGGCGCGTAGCTAAAAGTTAAAACAAGGCCCGCAACCAGTGCGAGCCATGCTTTTTTATCTTTTGCTAGTAGGGTGAGACTAGTTAGCAGTTTCTTCACTGTCGTTATCATCAGCCTTAGGAATGGTGACTTGCAGTTGCAATATTCGACGATTATCAGAATTGGTTACTTTAAACTGAAATCCTTCTATATCGATGGTTTCGCCACGGCTCGGCATATGGCCAAAGGCGTGTAACACGGTACCACCAATAGTATCGGCGTCTTGCGAGCTATAACCTGATTTAAAATGCTCGTTAAAGTCATCTACAGGGGTCAGTGCCTGCACAACGTAAACATGCTTAGCCAGTTGACGAATATCTTGTTGTTCTTCTTCTTCATCGTGCTCATCTTCGATTTCGCCTACAATGATCTCAAGAATATCTTCAATGGTTACTAAACCCGATACACCGCCGTATTCATCAATTACAATCGCCATATGGTAGCGTTGCTGACGAAATTCATTAAGCAGGGTATCCACCCGTTTACTTTCAGGCACTACCATGGCAGGGCGCAAATAGTCACGTAGCGATGGTAAATGCTCATCTTTATTTAAAATGAGGGGTAATAAGTCTTTTGCGAGTAAAATCCCTTCTACATGGTCTTTATCTTCACACACTACCGGAAAACGAGAGTGGGTAGAGTCAACCATCATAGGTATGTGCTCTTCAAGCGGGCTATCAATTTCCAAAGTGACCATTTGTGAGCGCGGGATCATAATATCTCGCACTTTGAGCTCAGACACGCCAAGCACACCTTCAATCATTTCTTTGGTTTCAGGATCGATTACATCCCGCTCTTGGGCATCGGCAATTACCTCAACCAGCTCTTCTCTATTCTGGGGTTCCCCTTGCAACATCTGGGTTATACGACCCAGCCAAGTTTTGCCAGAAGAACCCTGGCTAGATTGCGAGTTATCGTCGCTCATTACGTCTAATTGCTCCGTTTATTTAAATATCGTCCCGATATGGGTCTGCTATGTTTAGTTCAGCAAGTAATTGCTTTTCTATGCTTTCCATCTCTAACGCGTCTTCACTCTTTATATGGTCAAATCCAAGTAAATGCAAGCATCCATGAATAACCATATGAGCAAAGTGGTCATGAAATGACTTTTCTTGCTCTTGCGCCTCAGCCAAAACAATGGCAGGACAAATAATTAAGTCACCCACAAGTGGGATATCAATACCCGGTGGCGCTTCAAATTCAAATGATAATACGTTGGTAGGCTTATTTTTACCTCGGTAGTCATTATTGAGCTGTTGCGACTGTTCTTCATCGCTGATGACAATGGTCAGCTCAGACTCATCACGATATTGGCTAAGTACTTTATCGGCCCACATGGCAAACTGCTCAAGGCTGGGTAAGTTGTCAAACTCACACGCTATTTGTAAATCAAGTTCTGTTTTCACGGTATTACTCTTTAGTAGCAGGTTGCTCTTGAGCGGCAAGCGCTTCTTTGGCTTGTTGTTTCTCTAATCGCTTAAGGCGTTCACGCTCATCGTTGCGCTCATACGCTTCTACAATGCGGGCTACTACAGGGTGGCGTACCACATCGTGCGATTTGAAAAAGTTAAAGCTAATTTCATCAACGCCATCTAACACTTCAATAGCATGGCGAAGACCTGAGCGCGCACCCCGAGGTAAATCAACTTGGGTTATATCGCCGGTGATCACTGCTTTAGAATTAAAACCAATACGGGTTAAGAACATTTTCATTTGCTCTGTAGTGGTATTTTGGCTTTCATCTAAAATAATAAACGCATCATTAAGTGTGCGCCCACGCATGTAAGCCAATGGCGCAATTTCAATGATGTTTTTTTCAATCAGTTTTTCAACACGCTCAAAGCCAAGCATTTCAAATAAGGCATCGTAAAGTGGGCGTAAGTAAGGGTCTATTTTTTGGCTTAAGTCACCCGGTAAAAAGCCGAGTTTTTCACCCGCTTCAACCGCAGGGCGAGTGAGCAATATACGGCGTATTTCTTGGCGCTCTAGTGCATCAACTGCCGCTGCAACAGCAAGATAGGTTTTACCTGTACCTGCAGGGCCAATACCAAAGGTAATGTCGTGGTGCAAAATATTAGCAACATACAAGCCTTGGTTATCGTTTCGCGGTTTAATAACGCCACGACGGGTTTTAATCATCATTTCTTTGCCATAAGCACTGTGTGCAACATCTTGCTCAAGCGCTTTAGACTCAGTGATGGCTAAATGTACGTTGTCAGGCTCAATTTCGCCAATTTCCCCACGTACAGGTTGAGTATCAATATAAAGGTTTTTTAAGATCTCTACCGCGCCGGCGCTACTGTGTAGTTTACCGGTTACTTTAAAAAAGTTATCACGATGAATAATTTCAACACCTAGACGGCGTTCAATTTGTTTGATGTTTTCGTCAAACGGGCCACATAATGAAGAAAGGCGTTTGTTGTCGGCAGGTTCTAAATAAATCTCTAATGTTTTTAACTGATTACTCAAAATTACTTCCTATTACAGTGCGCCAGCGTTAACTGGCGCAATGAATTTTTGCAACTAAGGTACGAAAGTAGCAACGCCAATTTCGTTAGCTGTCTCGGTTTTTTGCTCACTCGCTGCTTTGGTTAAAATAGCAGAAGGCGCAATTTCGCGGCGTAAGTTCATTTCTGATTCTGTACGAATTAAATCGCCACGTAAAGAGTTTGGTAACGCTTCGGTAATACGTACATCAACAAACTGACCGATCACTGTGTGTGGGCCAACAAAGTTAACTACACGGTTATTTTCAGTTCGGCCACGTAGTTCCATCGGGTTCTTCTTAGAAGGACCTTCAACTAAAATACGTTGCTCAGTATCAAACATTTGGCGGCTAATTTGCTGTGCCATTTGCGTAATACGATTTTGCAATAAGTACAGGCGTTCTTTTTTCTCTTGCTCGGTTACGTCATCTGGCAAATCGGCTGCTGGTGTACCTGGGCGTGCGCTGTAAATAAAGCTAAAGCTCATATCAAAACCAATATCGTTGATAAGGTTCATGGTAGCTTCAAAATCGGCCTTGCTTTCACCTGGGAAACCTATGATGAAATCTGACGACATGCTTAGGTTAGGGCGAATTTTACGTAACTTACGAATTGTTGATTTGTACTCAAGAGCAGTATGGCCGCGTTTCATTAAATTTAAAACACGGTCTGAGCCACTTTGTACTGGAAGGTGTAAATGATCAACCAGCTCAGGCACATCAGCGTACGCATCAATAATGTCTGGTGTAAACTCTACAGGGTGTGAGGTGGTATAACGAATACGGTCAATCCCGTCAATTGCAGCCACTAAGCGAATTAGATCTGAGAAATAGCAAATTTCACCATCGTGTGTATCACCACGGTATGCATTTACGTTTTGACCTAATAGGTTAACTTCACGTACGCCTTGCTCGGCTAACTGTGCAACTTCTAATAATACATCATCAACAGGGCGGCTTACTTCTTCACCACGGGTGTAAGGCACAACACAGAAAGTACAGTATTTAGAACAACCTTCCATAATTGATACAAACGCAGAAGGACCTTCCGCTTTAGGTTCAGGTAAGCGGTCAAATTTTTCAATCTCAGGGAATGAAATATCAACTACAGATGAACCTTTATCGCCTTGTACTTGTTTAATCATCTCAGGTAAACGGTGCAAAGTTTGTGGACCAAAAATAACATCTACAAACGGAGCACGTTGGCGAATTGAATCACCTTCTTGTGATGCAACACAGCCGCCTACACCAATAATAAGGTCTGGTTTGTCATCTTTTAATAACTTCCAACGACCTAGTTGGTGAAATACTTTTTCTTGCGCTTTTTCACGAATTGAACAGGTGTTAAGTAAGATAACATCAGCATCAGCAGCTTCTTCAGTTAGCTGATAGCCGTTGGTAGCATCTAGAAGATCAGCCATTTTCTGAGAGTCGTATTCGTTCATCTGACAACCCCAGGTTTTAATATGCAGCTTTTTGCTCATTGAAATATAGCCTCGTGTTCAATTCGATAGTGGCACAAATATGTGCTAGAAACAGGTATAAGTGGCGGAATTATTAAAATTTCGCTCGACTTAAAGGACGCGTATTTTAGCTGGATACACGCTCAAAACCAAGTATAGATTTCATGTTTGTGATCTGAAATCAATATAGTATGGGTTTAATAATAGAATTAAGCGAAGCGCTCACACTGAGCAAACTAATTACGATACAATCTAAGCAGAGTAAAGTCAGAATTAAAATGATGAAAAACATGGCTAAAAATAATGTAATTGTAGTAGGGGGCGGCATGGTTGGTGCCGCTATGGCTATTAAATTAGCGCAACAAGGCAAAGCCGTACGTGTTATTGAAAAACATCCAATAGATGCACCACAGGTACTTAACAGTGATGACGTTGATATACGTGTTTCGGCTATTAATCGCTTTTCGGAAAAACTGCTTGATCAGCTCGGTGCAATGCCATTACTACGAGCAAATAGATTGGCTCCCTATGAACAATTAGAGACCTTTGAACGAGGTAATGATCATTTATTATTTGATTGTAATGCTATTAATACCACCCATTTAGGTCATTTAATCGAAAATAAGCTAATTCAAGCCAGTTTATGGCAGCAATTTGAGCAACATAATATTGAAATGATTAACCCTTCATCGGCTTTAACAGCAATAGAGCAAAACCCTGACAGCATTAGCTTGCACTACAACGAACAAAGCTATACTGCTGATTTAGTCATTGCAGCGGATGGTGGGCAATCACAATTACGTAGCAAAGCCAATATTGGTATAACTGGTTGGCAATATCAGCAGCATTGTATGGGCGTGTTAATAAAGCTCGATGCTCCGCAACAAGTTAAAACATGGCAGCAGTTTACACCTACAGGGCCTGTTGCGTTTTTACCTATGCAAGCACCTTATGCAAATTTAATTTGGTATGACGATGCAAATACCCTCAAAGCATTTAAAGCCCTACAACCTAGCGAATTAAAAGCCCATATTATTGAAAAGTTTCCAAAGCTTGCTGGTGATTTTGAAGTACAAAGCCATGCTATATTTCCTCTGGCAAGGCAGCATGCCAATAATTATTCACAAGGCAGACTCGTTTTAGTGGGTGATGCGGCGCACACCATTAATCCTCTGGCAGGACAGGGTGTTAATTTAGGCTTTCAAGATGTAGCTGCTTTAGCTGAAGTGTTACGTACAGCTGATGATGTAGGGTGCCCGCTAATACTTAAAGAATACGAGCGTAGTCGTCGTAACGCTAATTTGTTAATGATGAGTATGATGGATGCTTGCTACTTTGGTTTCTCAAATCAAATAGCCCCATTAAAATGGGCGCGCAGCACATTTTTAAAGTTAGCTAATAATACAGGGCCGGTAAAAAACTGGGTGCTGAAATACGCAATAAGCGGTGAGCTTAGTTAAAATACTTATAGTTATTAAAAGGCTCAAATTTGGGTCTTTTTTTATGCCCAAGAAAAAGTGGTGTAAATTATAAAGGTAAAAAAAATTAAAGATATAAATTATATAATTGGAATTGAGGATAAATCGTGAAGTGTAATCAAAGAATTGTGCAAATTGGCTGGGATACCAGGATTTGAACCTGGGAATGCCAGGATCAAAACCTGGTGCCTTACCGCTTGGCGATATCCCAACTCTGAATTTGGATGAGTTTTAGTTCTACTTAAGAACATGGTGCGGAAGGAGAGACTTGAACTCTCACATCCTAAGATACTGGAACCTAAATCCAGCGCGTCTACCAATTCCGCCACTCCCGCATAC
>NZ_LKGQ01000015.1:0-106365 GCF_001401785.1 Pseudoalteromonas sp. P1-16-1b
TTTTCAGAACTAAGTTTTACTCGACTCACTGAGTAGCTCGTGCCTCGCTATGCGTTGCGCTCTGCCGTCTCAGTGGGGTCGCATTATAGTGCGAATCGATTTTAACGCAAGCGTTTTTAAACGGTTTTTTGCATTTAATTTTTACCCCAAAGATACCCCACCTAGGCACACAAGATACTCACAAAACCCTGTGGATAACCTTGCTTTTACCCGGCTATCCTAACGCAGAAACAAAAAAGCACCTTAACATAGGTGCTTTTTATAGAGAGTTTATCTTAATCGTTAATACAAAATGCTATAAAGCTTGCGACGATATTTAGCAGCTAGCGCATCGCCATCTGGTAAAGACGCAATAACAGCCAAGAAGTTTGGCTTAGCCTCATCAAAATTCAGATCTTTCTTAAGAATAGTAAAGAGTGCTTCTAATGCTTCTTCTTTCCTTCCTGCTTCATTGAGTAGGTTACTTAGCTCCATTTGTAATTCAAGCTCATTAGGATGCTTGGCTACCCTTTCTTGCAATGCTTTTATTTCAGGTGAATCAGTTGCCTCTAGTGCAGCCTCACATTTAGCTTTAATGTTATTAAAGTATGCATCTTGATCTTGTGCGTCTATTGTTTCTATTAATGCTGCGGCTTCATCGAGTTTGTGAATCTGTATACATATATCTGCAAGCACTAATTTAATTCTCGCATTACGACTATCTAATTCATACGCTTGCTTAGCATAATTAAACGCGGCATTTAAATCACTATTAACCAGTGCTTGCTTGGCTTGCTCTAATAAAAGGTCTTGTTGTGCAGGTAAGTGTTTAGATAGGGCATCACGTACTTGGCTTTCTGTTTGTGCACCCGCTAATACATCAACTGGAGCTGAGTCTTTTAATAACACTAAGGTAGGCAAAGTTTGTAAACCGACTTGCTGGGCAAGTTGCGAGGCCAAAGCTTGCTCTGCATCACAATCTAAGTTTGCAACAACTATATAGTTATTATATTCGGCGGCTAGCTTATCTAAAATAGCTGCTTGGCTAATACATTCTGGGCTTTGTGGCGAAAAAAAGTTAAGTAGTACTAACTTTTGTTGTGATGTTTCACCTAATACTTGCTGAAGGTTTTGTGCGTTAAGATTAACTTTATTGCTCATTGAGTTATTGCCATGTTCATCTATTTAGGTTTTTATATGGTGATGAAGATAATAATTACAAGCCATATATTTAAATCATTTAAATACATTATAAGGTAGCGAGGGAAATATGAAATTAGTATATGCGAGTGCACTGTGTTTATTAGTTAGCCCATTATTAAGTGCGCAAACACTCAAGTTGGATCTTAATAAAAGTATGCCAGCAATAGAAAAGCTTTATCTAGATTTACACCAGTCACCTGAACTGTCTTATCATGAGCAGCAAACCGGTAAAAAAATGGCTACGCAACTTCAAAAGCTAGGGTTTGATGTAACCGATAACGTTGGCGGTTATGGCGTTGTAGGTATATATAGAAATGGCCAAGGCCCCACCGTTATGATTCGAACTGATACTGATGGCTTACCAATCACAGAACAAACAGGAAAAGCATACGCATCAACTGTTACCACAGTAAATGAACAAGGTAGCAAAGTCGGTGTTATGCATGGTTGTGGTCATGATATTCATATGAGTTCATTTATAGGCACCGCGCAACAACTAATTAAAAATAAACAGTCGTGGCAAGGTACTTTAATGATGGTTGCGCAACCGGCTGAAGAAGTTGGGGGTGGTGCAAAAGCAATGCTAAGTGAAGGGTTATTTAGTAAATACGCAAAACCTGATCATATTATTGCTTTACATGTTAGTGCCAGTGTACCGGCAGGAAAAGTTGCTCTGAAAAATGAGTACACTATGGCAAGCGTCGACTCAGTTGATATTTCCATAAAAGGTAAAGGAGGCCATGGAGCCTATCCACATACGACTGTTGACCCTGTTATTATTGCTGCTCGCACCATTTTAGCATTACAAACAATTACGAGTCGGGAGTTATCTCCTCTTGAACCATCAGTGATCACTGTTGGATCTATCCATGGCGGCTCAAAACACAATGTAATTTCTGATGAAGTAAAGCTACAACTTACTCTGCGTAGCTATAACCCGGAAGTTAGAAACGCGCAAATTGCTGCGATTAAACGTATTACTGCAGGTATTGCACAAAGTGCAGGTCTAGAAAAAGCGCTCTACCCAGAAGTGTATGTTCATGAAAGTGAATCGATTCCATCTACTTACAATAATCCGGAGCAAACAAATATAGTTAGGAGTGCCATTGCTGATGCAATTGGTGTAAAAAATGTACTTGAAACTAAAGCTGTTATGGCTGGTGAAGACTTTGGACTATATGGTAGAACAGATGAAAACATCCCCATTACTTTATTTTGGTTAGGCGGAGTTAACCAACAGCAATATACAAAAGCGATGAAAAATAACGAAACACTCCCTTCATTACATTCAAGTAAATTTGCTCCCGATTATAAAGTAGCGCTTCCAACAGGAATAACTGCAATGAGCAATGCCGCTGCGGCATTATTCAATCAATAATCTTCAAGGTTATTTTCAAGCCCTGAGTTTAATTTACCGCAGGGCTTTTTTTGTAACTCGACTTTTTATACGGCGCTTTCTTTGTACGTTTAGCAAAACGCTTCTTAGGCGATGTTTTTGGCAAATGTGCAAATACATTACTATCGCAGTTAGTTGCTTGGCTTACAAAATTAGTTAAATCAGCTAGCAAAGGCTGTATAAATTGCTGATAACTCATTGCTTGCTGAGCGATATCTCCTAAACTCGACTCCCATTTTGCAGTTAAATCGGGGCTTGATAACCCCTCAGGTAATACACTAATTAGTGCCAGACCTGTTTCAGTTGCTTTAATTGCTTTTCCTTCACGTTTTAAAAAGCGACGTTTAAATAATAGTTCAATGATACCTGCGCGAGTGGCTTCAGTACCAAGGCCATCTGTTTCTTTTAATATTTTTTTGATTTGCGAGTCTTTTACATAACGGCTAATTCCCGTCATAGCAGCAAGTAAGGTTGCATCGGTAAAATGAGCAGGAGGAGTTGTATGCTTTTGCACCACCTCACCTTTAGTACAGGTAAGTACCATGCCTTTTTCCAAATAAGGCAATGTTGCTTCTTCTTTAAGTTCTGGCTTACCCATAAGCAATTTAAAACCCAAGCTTACATCTTGTTTTGCATTAGCTTTGAATAAACCACCCGCTATAGTTACCTCTACCTTGGTTTCGTTGTAAATGTAATCGGGATAAAACTGAATTAAATAGTGTCGACTTATTAACTGATAAATTTTTGCTTCATCACTGGCTAAACTCACAGTTTTTAACTGTTTAGCTGTTGGTACAATCGCGTGGTGAGCTGCTACTTTTGAATCGTTAAAACATTTACTTCGTTTTTTTGCATCTGCTCCATTAACAAATTCTGCTTTTTGGCCTCCATTTACTGCAATCGCTTTTAGTATCGCAGCTGCATCTTGGTGATGATCTTTTGGTAAATAACGATTATCTGAGCGTGGGTAAGTAATTAACTTATGACGTTCATATAAAACCTGGCAAGTATCGAGCACTTTTTGCGCTGGCATTCCGAACGCTTTAGCGGCATCTATTTGTAAAGCAGACAAATTATAGGGAAGCGGCGCGGTTTGTTTTTTTTGCTTTTGCTCAAGAGTAGTTACGCTTGCTGGTTGACTAGCGATACGTGAAGTTACATTTTCAGCTAAAGCTTTGTTAAGCACTCTGCCCTCATCATCTTGATAAGGTTCACACGCTTTACTTGGTATCCACTTAGCAGTAAATGATTGCTCCTTAGGTGTATCAAGGTGAGCAAGTACTTCATAAAATGGTTTTGATACAAAATTTGCTATCTCGTTATCGCGATTAACTACTAGGCCCAAAATGGGTGTTTGCACTCGCCCAACCGACAATACATTACCAAATCCCGCTTTTTGCCCCGCTAATGTGTATGCACGCGTCAAGTTCATGCCAAACAACCAATCAGCACGAGATCGCGCAAGAGCAGAAACACTCAAAGGAATAAAGTCACGGTTAGCACGCATACTATTTAGTGACTTTTTAACTGCCGTTAAGTTTAAGTCACTGATCAATAAACGCTGAATATTTTGTTTTTTTGCTTGGCTGATTTTTGCTTGTTCTATAACTTCATCAACTAATAACTGGCCTTCACGGTCAGGATCGCCAGCATGTACAAGTGTTGTTGCTTGTTTGATTAGCTTTTTTAAAATAGTGAGTTGTTTACGAGTTTTAGGCTTTGCTTTAAGTTGCCAATGCTCAGGCACAATAGGTAAATGTTCAAACTGCCACTTTTTAAAACGCTCATCATAGTCATCGGGTTCTGCTTGCTCGAGCAAATGACCTATACACCAAGATACGCAATCACCATTTGCCACTTCAATATAGCCATCATGCTTTTTATGCGGTTTAGGAAGTGCGTCTGCAATAGCGCGACCCAAAGAGGGTTTTTCAGCAATATAAAGTTTCATAACCAAGCTCTAACACTGTTCATATAAACAGTAGTCTAGCATATCATTTTAAAACGAGGGGTATTTTTGTCGTTATAAGCTTAAAGCTTTATTTCGCTTATTAACAAAAATATATAAAAGCGGTAGATAACATATGACAATAGTAGCGATATTTATTAAGGGCATAAACGTTTGATACATAACAGTACTATACGATAAATCCCAAAGATGGCGATCTACTAAACGAAATAATTGCAGAATAGGGGCAGCAATAACCACAAGTTGGCCAAGTACACATTGCCACAAATGCACTTTATCTTTCAGGCCCAAATAAGCAATCAGTGCCATCCAAGTAATATCTGTTAATGCCCATACAAGATAACGGTATACATAAATACCATCATCAAACGCCATTAAACTTGAGTAAGTTATAGTACCAAATAAGAAAAAAGCAGCGGTAATAGCAGCAAACCTTAAGGCTAAATAATCCTTAAGGATAAAAAACAACAAAATAGCTGGGCTCAGAATAAGAACCCAGCTTTTACTTAATATACTGACGAAGTACAAAAACCATTCAGGCAAACTAAAAAACCTTACTTAACTTTTTTATCTTCGTCTGTACCATCGCCATTACCAGGCATACTACAAAATTTATTTAACATGCTCACTCCACTTTTAATTACATCTGTTAAGAGAAATGCATTCTATGCTAAAAAAGGGGACAAAACCAATAAATTCTATCTAATATCAATAGGATCTGATTCTTTCGCCTTGCCTTGTAAAATTGATATTTCTACCCGGCGGTTACGTCTTCGATCTTCTCGGGAATCATTCGGCACTAAAGGTCTGGTTTCTGCACGCCCAACGACCATCATTCGGGTCTTATCAAAACCAGCAACTTTTTGCAGTTCACTTGCTACCGCAACAGCTCGTTTGGAGGATAAATCCCAGTTATTAATATAAAGTTCATTAGAGACTTGAAAGTCATCAGTGTGACCGGAGACGGTGATTTCACCTGGCACATCTTTTAATAACTGGCCAATATCCTGAATGATAGGTTTAAACTGGGGTTGTAAAAACGCACTGCCCGATGGAAACGAACCATTTTCTCTAATACGAATAATGATTTGCTGACCTAATGACTCAAGCTCAATAGCTCCATCAATAATTTGCTTTTCAAGCTGTTGTGCAATTTTTTTAACTAAGTCATTTATTTGCTCTTGATCGGCAGCAGAAACTGCAGGCGCTGAAGCAACTTCCTCAGAGGTGCTACTAGACTCACCTCCTCGTTTTTCGCCGCGTTGTTCTTGCCGTCCGCCAGCTGAGCTTTCATCGCCCGCCTGAAACTCTAGCATTTGCTGAGTCATTTCAACTGTTTGTTGCTGAATAGTTTCAATGGGGGTTGGCTCAGGTTTACCTGGAGTAAACTCCATCGCAATAACTGAGGTGCCTTTTGGAATATCTTTAACTTCAATTTTATTTTGTACACCAAAAGCAAACTTCATAGAACCTGCAATTTGCTTAAATTTAAGCACATCCATTTCAGAAAACGCGAGTAAGAGTACAAAAAAGCACATTAATAGCGACATTAAATCGGCAAATGTCCCCATCCATGCAGGTAACCCTGGGGGTGGGCATTTACACTCTTCATCAGACATAACTATTCCTCAGTGTTTACCGCGCGTTTAGACTCAGCCAAATAATTTTTCAAGATCCCTTCAATTACTTTAGGATTTTGGCCATCTTGGATGCCTAATACCGCATCCAAAATAAGTCGCTGGTTCATTGCTTCTTCATCTTTACGCAATTCAAGTTTGACCTGAATAGGAATGGCGACAACATTCGCCAAAAATGCCCCATACAACGTTGTTAACAAGGCTACCGCCATGGCTGGGCCTATTGCTTTTGGATCATCCATATTTGATAACATAGCCACCAAGCCGATTAATGTACCAATCATCCCCATTGCGGGAGCAATATCACCTAGCGACTTAAATAAGCTTGCGCCCATTTCATGACGAGTCGTCGTCAGGGAAATATCTTTTTGTAATGTTGCACGCACTACATCCGCATCATGCCCATCCACGAGCATATCAACGCCTTTGCGCATAAATGGATTTGGAATTTCAGCCTCTTCTAATGCTAGAAACCCGCCTTTTCGGGCAGAATCTGCTAGCTCAACCGCCTTTTCAATTAACGCTTCAGGGGGTTCAATTTTAAACATAAACGCTTTAGCACAAACCTTACCAATGCCTAAAAATTGCGACATAGTAAAATTGGATAAAACGATAAAAAGGGAGCCACCAAATACAATAACCACTGAAGGGGTATTGTAAAACATACCGACTTCACCGCTACTACTCATAAACATGGACATGACAATTAAGCCAATTGCGCCAAGGATCCCAATAATGGTTGCTAAATCCACATTCCCTCCAAAGGTTTTATATTTTTTCTTCGCAAGCGTTGTTATTAAATGTATATCGGCAAGATACTGAAATACTTAAGTGATTTTTATGATAAACGATAAAATTACGATTAGTCCTATTTTAGATCAACATAGGGAATCAATCTAACTAATCAGAATTTATAATTTAAAAATAACGCTGAAGCGCAGTAAAACCCAATTAACAGCATTTATATATCAAAAAAACATAACATTCTTTGACCTAGTTTAGCATTCCCCCTAAAATTGGCGTCTAAATTTATTATGTAAGTTGAAAATAAAGATGGCGACTAAAAAACCTGAAAATTTAAGTTTCGAACAAGCACTAGAAGAATTAACAACAATTGTCAGTGAAATGGAACAAGGTGATTTATCGCTTGAACAGTCTTTAAAGCAATTTGAGCGCGGCATTGCATTAGCCAGTGCGTCTTCCGGTAAACTTCAACAAGCCGAGCAAAAGGTGTCGATATTAATGGGTAATGACGAAAAAGCACCGCTTACTCAATTTGATAACGATTTGGAATAATTGTGAGCATAAAAGAACAAATAAAGCTCGCTCAAGATGATGTAGCCAATACACTCAACCTTTATTTCGAACAACCTCTTGAAAGCGACAACACTATAAAAGAAGCCACACATTATAGTCTAATGAATGGCGGGAAGAGATTACGCCCTTTTTTGGTTTATACTACAGGCAAAATGCTCGGTGCTGAAAAACGTGATTTAGATGTGCTGGCAGCAGCGATAGAATGCATTCATAGTTATTCATTAGTGCATGACGATTTACCCGCTATGGATGACGATGATTTACGTCGTGGCCGTCCTACATGTCATATTGTCTATGGTGAAGCACAAGCTATTTTAGCAGGTGATGCATTGCAAACTTTGGCTTTTGAGCTTATTGCTAAGCATACATTTAAATGTTCAACTGAAGCTCAGTTAAAAATGATTGCCGAATTAGCCCACGCTTCTGGATTGCAAGGAATGGTTGCCGGACAAGGGCGTGATATTGCAGCAACCGATAAACTGATTACGGTTGACGAATTAGAACGTATTCATAAACTTAAAACCGGCGCATTAATAAATTGTGCAATTACTTTGGGCGCACTCTGTGTCCCTAATATTAGCCAACACACTTTAGATAACTTATCTACTTTTGGGTATGCTATCGGGCTGGCCTTTCAGGTTCATGACGACATTTTAGATGTTGAGGGCGACACCCTGACTTTAGGTAAACCTCAAGGGTCAGATATTGCTGCGAATAAAGCGACATACCCGGCTTTATTAGGTATGCTAGGTGCTAAGCAAAAAGCACTAAATTTGATACAACAAGCCCATGAGGCGTTAGCCAATATTGACGCAGACACGACCAGCTTAGCGGCATTGGCAAACTATTTAATTGAACGTGACCATTAAACATGGCTAAAACGTATTAAATCTTAGAACAAAATTATTACTAAATATTAAGCCACCTCTTAAACTTAGCTTTTTTGAGGGAAGTTAATATTAGCGAAGGATATATAAAAAACCATGACACTTGATAGCAGCAAGTATCCATTACTTAATTTGGTGAACGAACCAGCCCACTTGCGAGACTTAGCACAAGATAAGCTTCCTGCATTTAGCCATGAATTGCGTGATTACTTACTCAATTCAGTATCGCAAAGTAGCGGCCATTTAGCGTCTGGTTTAGGTACCGTAGAACTTACCGTTGCATTACATTATGTGTACAACACTCCCGACGACCGTTTAGTTTGGGATGTAGGTCATCAAGCCTACCCACATAAAATACTAACGGGACGTCGTGACCAAATGCACACCATTCGCCAAAAAGATGGATTGCACCCATTTCCATTTAGAGACGAAAGTGAATACGATACGTTTAGTGTTGGCCATTCAAGCACCTCTATTTCAGCGGCGCTGGGTATGTCTATTGCTGCGCAAAAAGAAGGCAAAGGTCGTAAAACCGTGGCGGTGATAGGCGATGGCGCAATTACCGCAGGTATGGCCTTTGAGGCGATGAATCACTTAGGTGATGTTAAATCAGATATGTTGATTATTTTGAACGATAACGAAATGTCGATTTCTGAAAACGTCGGCGCGTTAACCAATCATTTTGCGCGTATTTTATCAGGTAGCTTTTATACCAACATCCGCGAAGGCAGTAAAAAGCTTCTTTCTGGTGTACCGCCGGTAAAAGAACTTGCCAGCCGTATGGAAGAACACATTAAAGGGATGATGATCCCGGGTACTTTTTTTGAAGAATTAGGCCTAAATTACATTGGTCCAATTGATGGCCATGATGTGAACATGCTAGTTGATACGCTGCGTAACATGCGTAACTTAAAAGGCCCACAACTTTTACATATAAAAACCCAAAAAGGCAAAGGTTACAAGCCCGCAGAAGCCGATCCGATTGGTTATCATGGCGTACCAAAATTTGATCCTGCAACTTCAAGTTTACCAAAATCTAAGCCAAGTGCGGCTACTTTCTCAAATGTATTTGGTGATTGGCTTTGTGATATGGCAGAGCAAGATAGCAAATTGATGGCAATTACCCCTGCGATGCGAGAAGGTTCGGGGATGGTGCGTTTTTCTAAAGAACACCCTGAACAATATTTTGATGTGGCAATTGCTGAGCAGCACGCTGTAACCCTTGCTGCAGGTTTTGCCTGTGAAGGGTTAAAACCCGTTGTGGCTATCTACTCTAGCTTTTTACAACGTGCGTATGATCAACTAATTCACGACGTTGCATTGCAAAACCTACCGGTATTATTTGCTATTGACCGCGCAGGTATTGTCGGAGCCGATGGTGAAACTCACCAAGGCGCCTATGACCTAAGCTTTATGCGCTGTATTCCTAACATGGTTATTATGGCACCTAGCGATACTAACGAATGCCGTCAAATGCTATACACTGGCTATCAAGCCAATTGCCCAGTAGCTGTGCGTTACCCGCGTGGCAGTGCGGGCACAGCAGACATTCAAAGCGCTATGCAACAGCTCGAAATTGGTAAAGCTAACGTAATTAAACAAGGTGCTAAAGTAGCTATATTGTCATTTGGTACCTTGCTTGAAAACGCCCAATTAGCCTCAGATGAGCTCAATGCCACTTTAGTTAATATGCGATTTATTAAACCACTTGATTCTGGTTTAATTGATGAACTTGTCGCTAACCACGATATCATTGTAACACTTGAAGATAATGCAATTTCTGGTGGTGCAGGTTCGGCGGTTAATGAGTATTTAGCTACCCAAAAAGCGACTGTAAAAATACTTAACTTGGGTATACCGGATGAATTCATTAAACACGGTACGCAACAGCAAATGCACGATGAAATGGGGTTAGGTGAGCAAGGCATATTAACTTCAATTAAAGCATTTATGAGCTAATACTTATAGTGTTTAATAAAAAAGGAGCCTTTGGCTCCTTTTTTGTTGCTCACTTATAATCTCTAGCGCATCCATACCTTAATATCGGCTAAGCCATTACTTTGTAACAAACCAATTTGCTGTTCAACATTGGGGTTTTGCTCAAACTCAAATGCGTCTAGTTGCTCGTCAAAAGTAATGTTAGCGACGCCATCGCCGCCGCGTTTTTTAACTTGATGTAAAGCGATGTCAGCTAAATTAATCGATGTTTCCCAGCTAATAACTTGCCCACCTAACAGGGGTAGCGGATAGAAAGACCAACCCACTGACGCTGTTATATTGGTTGTTTCACCGTTAGGAAGTTGGAAAGTATAATCGGCAATAGCTTGGCATAATTCAGATACATAGCTGTCGATTAAATTACACTTAAAATCGCGCAACAACAGTAAAAACTCATCACCACTCCAACGGGCAACATAATCAGAACCTTGAGTGCGGGAGTTAAGTAACGCCGCTACTTGTTGTAAACAACTATCTCCAGCAATAGGACCATAAGCATCGTTAATGCGGCTAAAGTTATCTAAATTAATAATTAACAACACCAAAGATTTGCCTTGAGCCTGCAATGACTGCGAGTTCCGCTGAAAATGCTCAATATCTTTTGGTAGTTGATCAAACAAGAAACGACGACTTCTCAGCCCAGTTAGCTCATCAGAGTGACTAACAAGTTTAAGCTGAGAATTTACTTGGTTTAATTTATCATTCGCTTGGCGAAGCTCTAGGGTTCGTTCAGTAATAAGCCCTTCGAGTACCTGTTGCTTGCGTCGCTCTTGAACTTTAAAGACCCAAAACACTAAATAAAACAGCAGTACGAAACCACTGGTGATCAGTAACCTAAAGTAGATAGTTTCACCAAAACGTTCCGGTACCACAAACGCATATTCTGCTGATTGCGCTTTACCCCAATCCTCACCTTGGCGTTTAGTTTCTAATTCAAATAAAAACATACCGGCGGGTAAATTTGTATAAATTGCTTCTCTGCGGGTATTTGCATAGCGCCAATCGTTATCAAGTCCATTGAGTTTATATCTAAACTCAATACTTGCCGGAGCGTAATAATCAATCGCGGTATAGGTAAGTGTCACATCACGCTCATCGGTCTCAAGAACTGGTTTTTCGCCTAAAGCAGCTGCTGCGAGCTTTCGTGATGGCGTCGTTAAGGTTTCTATAGTTGGTTTAAGTGAGCGTAATCCAAATAACTCTACGTCTTTAGGAATTTCTACAACGCCTTGCAAACTGGGATACCAAATAGAGTTATCCATATCAACTACGGCATCATGGCCTAAACCATTACAGCATTGGCTGGCTTTACCATCGAGCTGACGGTCAAATGAAGAGATCACTTCTTCTACTTTTAGGCTTTCGATGTTGGCTTTAAATTGCTCAACAGGCATACGGTAAACCCCTTTCATGGTGCTTACCCAAATTCGCTTTGAGGTGTCATCGTATTCTAAGCTGAATATAGAACCATATGGCAGTCCATTGGCGGCGTCTAGTTGCTGCCATTGCCCTTGTCCACTGCGATAAAACAAACCATCATTCAACGAACCAATTAAAATACCTACGCCTTTAATGTGTAAAATGCTAGTAACGTACGCACTTTCTAAGGTGGTTTGGTCACCTATTTTTTCTATCCCGCGTTCAGTAAAGTAATACGCGCCTTTACTGGTACCAATCACGCCAAAATTTGGTTTATCTAGAACATAAGTAACAAACTTACTACCTAAGAACGCATTGTACGCAAAAGGGTTTAAGCCATTATAATTTAGACGATATAACCCTCGTCCGGTGCCTACCCAAAAGCCGCCTTTAGTTGAAGTGCTAATTGCAAAAACAGGGTTATCGCTCAACGCACGAGCAGGGAAACTATATAAGGTGTTCGACTCATAGAAAAACAAGCCTCTGCCAGTAGCAACATAAAGGCGATCGCCATCAAATTGCAGGTCATGTACCGAGGCATTTCCATACTTGGCACTATTGATAACATTGATAAAGGTTTTATCGGCATCAAAATAACCAATGCCACTTTTATTGGCAATCCATAATTTACCGTCAGGTGATTTACTAATCGCCATCACCGCTTCGGTCATTTTAGAAATGGCCGAATGGCGCTCTATTCGCCCTTCGTGAGCAAGCCATAACCCTTCACTAAAACTCGCTAGCCATATGTTATTTTCATCATCTCTAAATATATCGGCAAACCAAATACTCTGATCTAATTGGCTGGGTTCAACCCACTGCCAATCATTAGATTTAGCTCTAAATAATAAACGTCCATAAGTTGATATCCACAAGCCGCCATTACCATCGCTCATAAACTTATACACAGCTGAGTTATTAGCATTGGGAAGTGGAAACGGACGTAGCTCGTCATCTAAATCTAAAAAATAAGCCCCTAACTCAGAAGCTAGGTACAAATTACCATTTAAAAACGATAGATCGTGAACAATGGTTTGCGCTAAACGATCGGGTAAAGCCACTTTAGCGGTTAGTTCTAAGCGTAATTTAGAAAAGTCAGACGAGCTTTGCGTTAAACGTAATAAATTACGGTCGTTAACCAGCCAAATTCCCTCAGGTGAAAGCGCCATTTTACTGACCGACCCCACAATTTGGGTGATAGCTGTGGCGTTTACAATAGGACTAGGGTTATTTAGTTGGTCGCGCAGTTCTATTTGGCCTCTGTCTATATAATAGAGCCCATTAGCTGCTATCCAGATACTGCCTTGAGAATCTTCAAGAATATCTCTTACAGGGCCTTTAATATTAAACTCTTGTGCGGTTAGCTTTTCAGGATCGATAACCACAAGGCCATTCTTAGTGCCTACCCACAATAATCCTTCGCCATCGATCAATAACTTATTAATACCATTGCTGGGTAAAAATAAACTATTTTGGGTATTATAATTAGTGAAGGTATTGCCATCAAAACGGCTTAATCCAAATTGAGTGCCAAGCCACATATAGCCTTGGTTATCTTGTACTACACTTTTTAGGGATTGTGAGGGTAAGCCGTCTTTGATATTCCATTGTTTAACTACGTAATCAGTAATTGAAGCCGTACTTGGCATGGCACATAGCATAAGTACACAAACCAATAAAAATCGCATCATAGTGCTGCCACCTAGTTAAACAAATAATAAATTAAAAGGGTAGTAAACCTACTTTTATCAATGCTTGCAAACAAATAAGCGAAAAAATACCTGCAAGTACATCATCGGCCATAATACCAAACCCACCATGGGCACGTTTATCGAGTATGCGAATCGGCCCTGGCTTTGCTATATCAAAAAAGCGAAACAGTAAAAAGCCAACCAGTAATGTTTGCCAGTTAAGTGCTGCGCCAATCATAGTAATATAGTAACCAGCAACTTCGTCCCAAACAATTGCGGGATGATCATGTACTTGAAGGTCATCGGCTGTTTTTCCACATGCCCAAATACCAAAGATACTTATGACTACTGCAAATACAATTTGTAACCATAGCGGAAAATGCATGGTAATAAAAATAAACGGTAATGCTGCCAATGTGCCAAATGTACCAGGTGCTTTTGGTGCAAGCCCAGTACCAAAACCCAAACCAAAAAATTGATGTGGGCGTTTTAAATTAAATAATCGGTTTTTATTCAAACCTGCTCCTTGGAAAAGTGCTCAAAACCTTTATGTTCAAAAGCAAACTTCTCACCTTGGTGTAATAACTCTATATTGCCGTCACCACTTTTTATTTGCCCGATACAGCTTGCCTCTACACCGTATTGGCGCAGCTTAATATCTAGCATACTCTTGTTACTATCAGCAACGGTATACAGTAACTCGTAATCATCGCCATAGTTAAGAACAAAAGGAAGTCGCTGCTCAAAATCAAGACTCGCTTGCATGGCATCTGAGGTGGGGACATTTTCAATATTAATGGTGGCACTAACTTGTGATAAATTTAGCACATGCCCTAAGTCGGCTAGTAACCCATCGGAAATATCAATGGCCGACGATGCCAAGCCTCGTAACGCTTGCCCAGCAGCTACACGTGGCGTGGGGAAATTTAAACGTTTATTAATATCTTTTAAGTGTTCAGGTGCAATCGATAAGCCTTGTTTTTTCGATTCAATCGCCAACCCAGCATCACCAAGCGGACCGGTTACAAAAATCCAATCACCCACTTTTGCACCACTTCTACGTAATGCTGTGCCTTCAGGAACTGTACCTTTTGCACAAATAGTAATACTAAGTGGACCTTGAGTGGTATCACCACCAATGATCTGAACGTTAAAGTACTCAGCAATTTCATGCATGCCATCAGTCAGCTCAGCAATCCATTGTGGATCGATACTAGGTAACGTAAGTGCAACCGACACCCAAGTAGGCTCTGCGCCCATGGCAGCTAAATCACTTAAATTAACAGCAAGAGCTCGATGCCCTAATGCGCGAGGGGAGATATCATGAAAAAAATGCACCCCAGCAACTAAGGTATCTGTGGTTACAGCAAGCTGACAGTTCGCTGGAACTGTGACAAGCGCACAGTCATCTCCAATCCCTAAATTAACATCGCGACGAGTAATGCCACGACCTTTAAAGTAACGATTAATTAATTCAAATTCCTTCATACACAAAAAAGCCGGCCTATGCCGGCTCTCCTTTTTAACGGTTATTTATAACAACTCATCTGATAATAAAAATCAGCTAAAGTTGTTATTACTTGCGTAACTGTTTTACAGCTTTATCAAGTACACCGTTTACAAATTTATGGCTATCTTCAGCGCCAAACATTTTAGCTAATTCAATACTTTCATTGATAGCCACTTTGTAAGGAACGTCTTCACGAAATTTAAGCTCGTAGCTGCTTAAACGTAAGATTGCACGTTCAACTTCGTCTAATTCATCAAATGGACGAGTTAAATGAGGCGATACAGCTTCGTCTAGTTGCTTGTGGTTTACTGCAACTCCACGCGCTAAATCTTTAAAATATTCAACATCAATTTTAGTCACATCGTTTTCGATCAACATTTGTTGTTCGATATCGGCAATTGCATTGCCGCTTAATTGCCATGAATACACGGCTTGAAGTGCTAAGATACGTGCTTTACGTCTTGCTGCTGGTTTCACAAAAATTCCTTAAACTTAAATTTTATCTAACACATTAACCATTTCAAGCGCACCTAAAGCAGCTTCGCCGCCTTTGTTACCCATTTTGGTACCTGCGCGCTCAATTGCTTGCTCAATGCTTTCAGTGGTTAATACGCCAAATGCAACCGGGATATCATACTCAAGTGATACTTGTGCAAGCCCTTTATTTGACTCGCCAGCGACGAGATCAAAGTGAGGCGTGCCCCCTCTGATCACTACACCTAAGGCGATAATTGCATCATATTCTTTTTTTGCTGCAACGCGTTTCGCTGCTAAAGGTAATTCAACCGCACCTGGTACGTAAATTACGGTAATATCATCTTCTGATACTCCACCAGTACGTTTTAGCTCATCAACAGCACCTGCAAGCAAGCTACTACCAATAAAGTCATTGAAACGAGAAATGACAATGGCAAACTTTTTGCCTGGAGCGTATTTATTACCTTCAATAATTTTCATTTGATAACCCTAAAAATAAGTTTAAGCGATTTCGGTTGCGCAAAAATTGCTGCGCATTATACCACATAAATAAAATAATAGCCTAGCGTGTAATTATTGTGGCTCTACGTAATCAACAACTTCTAAATGGAAGCCTGATAATGCATGATATTTTTTCGGTAAACTCATCAAACGCATTTTTTGGATACCTAAATCAGCCAAAATTTGCGAGCCTACACCTACGGTACGTGAAGTACCTTGGAATTTGCGTGGCGTTACACTCTCGCCAGCATCAGCTGCAGCGAATGCTTTAACAGTCGCTTCTAATTCGTCAGTGCTTTCTTGCTTACCTAAGATGACTAAAGCGCCATTATGCTCAGCTATATACGCCATTGCTTGCGATAATCCCCAACTACGATCAGCATTACGATCAGAGAGTAAAATATCGTTAAAGGTACTTTGTAAGTGCACTCGCACTAACGTTGGTTCTTGTTGTTTTATTTCACCTTTAAGCAATGCATAGTGCAGCTGCCCGTCAATGGTGTCTTTGTAAGTTACTAAGTCAAACTCGCCATGCTCAGTTGGCAATTTACATTTTGCAACTTGCTCAATAGTGGTTTCATTTAAGTTACGGTATTCGATTAAATCAGCAATGGTGCCAATTTTAATATCATGTTGCTTAGCAAATACTTCTAAATCAGGGCGGCGCGCCATAGTGCCATCTTCATTTAGAATTTCTACAATCACTGATGACGGCTCAAGTCCCGCTAAACGCGCTAAATCACAGCCAGCTTCAGTGTGCCCTGCGCGCGTTAATACGCCGCCAGGTTGCGCCATAATAGGAAAAATATGACCTGGTTGTACAATATCGCTTGGCACAGCGCCTTTAGCTATGGCAGCTTGAACAGTGCGAGCACGATCCGCTGCAGAAATCCCCGTCGTAACCCCTTTTGATGCTTCAATCGACATAGTGAAATTAGTTGAGAATGCGGCACCATTATTTTTTACCATTAATGGTAAATCAAGCTGCGAGCAACGCTCTTGAGTCATAGTTAAACAAATTAGTCCACGGCCATGAGTCGCCATAAAATTAATCGCTTCTGCACTAATGTGTTCAGCAGCAATAATTAAATCGCCTTCATTTTCTCTGTCTTCATCATCCATTAAAATAACCATTTTACCGGCTTTAATGTCATCAATTATTTCTTGTGCGCTGTTTAAATTCATAAGTTGCTCGTATAAGTTGTCAATATCGTTATTTTATAAAGCCCGCTTTAGCGAGTAAGCTCATCGAAATATCTGAACCAGTAGGATGCTCAGCTCCCTTTACAAGGCGCTCTAAATAACGTGCTATTTGGTCGACCTCTAGATTCACTTTGGTACCGACTTGAAAATCGGCTATGGTCGTTTGCCCGCTGGTGTGTGGCACAATCGTTAGTTTAAATTTATTACCTTCAACTGCATTGACCGTTAAGCTAATACCATCAATACACACAGACCCTTTATAAGGAATGTATTTCATTAAATTTTCGTCGGTGGCTAACCAATATTCAGTTGCTCGCGCATTGGTATTTATTGCTGTGATAGTGGCAATACCATCGACATGACCAGACACTAAATGACCTCCGAGGCGCGATACAGGTTGCATCGCCTTTTCTAAGTTAACTGTTTGTCCTAATGCGTAATGTGCAAACCCCGTTAAGCTAATCGTTTCATTTGATAAGTCAGCACTAAAGCCATCTATATGCTTATCAACAACAGTGAGGCATACACCGTTGGTTGCAATACTGTCACCTAACTTAACATCACTCATATCAAGGTTTTTACTTTGAATACGAATAGCTAAATCACCTTGTTTTTTTTGTAATAACGCAATTTTACCTGTCGCTTCAACTATTCCAGTAAACATAGTGCTACTCTTTATATAAAATGATTAATGAGCTTTTTTGTGTGCTGTGATACGTAAATCATCACCAATTGGCACACACTCATTAAAAGTTAAATTAATGGTATTTTGCATACTCATTAACTCAGGGAAATTCAGTAAACTTTTTGCATCGCTACCCATTAACTTAGGGGCAATATAAAAAACAAACTCATCAATTAAATCAAGTTCAGCCATTTTTCCGGCCAATGTGGCTCCCGCTTCTAACCACACATTATTAAACTGTAATTGCGCTAGCTTTTGCAGTGCTGCTTGTAAGTCTACTTTATTGTTCTTTTCGGGTAGTTCGATCTGTTTAACAAAATGAGGCCACTGATGCGATTTATCAACCCGAGTGGTAAATATTATCACCTCGCTTTGAATTGAAAATAAGGCAAGTTCCGGGGTAAGTCTGTTTTGGGAATCAATAATAACGCGAACCGGTTGGCGCAGTGGTAAATCAGTTGGTAAAGAATGCGGAAAATCTTCTGGGCGTACATTTAGTTTTGCATCATCCATCAAGACTGTATCGGCACCGGTTAAAATTGCACAGCTCTGAGCACGATACAGCTGCACATCTTGGCGCGCAGCGGGCCCGGTTATCCATTTACTTTGGCCATTTTTAAGCGCTGTTTTACCATCAATACTTGCGGCCATTTTACAGGTAACAAAGGGCAACCCCTGCTCCATTCGTTTAAAAAAGCCTAAATTTAATGCCCGCGCTTGCTCTTCAAGTAATCCGTGAGCAACTTCTATACCTGCATCTGCTAAAATTTTCAGGCCTTTTCCTGCAACTTGCGGGTTGCTATCAACCATAGCAGCAATCACTTTTTTCACACCCGCGGCCTTTAGCCCTTCAGCACAAGGCGGTGTACGACCATAATGACTGCAAGGCTCTAGAGTTACATAAGCGGTTGCACCTTTAGCACTTTCACCGGCCTCAGCCAAAGCATTAACTTCAGCATGACCTTGCCCTGCTAATTGATGAAACCCTTCGGCTATTATTTTATTATTTTTTACTAGTACACAGCCAACATTAGGATTAGGGGTTGTCGTAAAGCGCCCTTTTTTTGCCAGTTCAATAGCGCGAGCCATGTAGCGTTTATCATCCTCTGAAAACGAACTTTGCATGGTCATTACTACTCTCCTAAGCGGGCTATTTCTTCACCAAATTCGCGTATATCTTCAAACGAGCGATACACAGAGGCAAATCTTACATAGGCCACTTTATCTAACTTTTTAAGCGCTTCCATAATGCACTCACCCACCAAATGGCTAGACACCTCGCGTTCGCCAGTGGCACGTAACTGCGACTTAATAATATTAACCACTTCATCAACTTGCTCAGTACTTACGGGGCGTTTTTCGAGGGCGCGAGTTAAGCCATTTAGTAACTTATCTTCATTAAACGGTTCGCGGCTGCCATCTTGCTTGATGACCCGTGGCATCACTAATTCAGCCCCTTCAAAGGTGGTAAATCGTTCGTGGCATTCATTACATTCACGACGTCTACGTACTTGGTGTCCCCCACCTACAAGGCGAGAATCAATAACTTTAGTATCTTTGGCGGTGCAAAAAGGGCAATGCATAACTGTGTGTTTCCGTTTTAAAAACAAAAAATGGCCGCTATCATAGCGGCCATTATCATAACAAAAATGTGTGCAGTTGTGATCTAAATTACTATTTTACTCTTGGATTAAGCGTAAACAGGTAATTTTGCACAAATTGCTTTCACTTTTTCTTTTACTTGCGCTTGTACTGACTCATCTTCGATGTTGTCTAGTACGTCACAGATCCAGCCCGCTAACTCTTTTGATTCAGCTTCTTTAAAGCCACGACGAGTGATTGCTGGTGAACCAATACGCAGACCAGAGGTAACAAATGGTGAACGTGGATCGTTCGGTACTGAGTTTTTGTTAACCGTGATATTTGCGTTACCTAGGGCAGCATCTGCATCTTTACCTGTGATATCTTTGTCGATTAAATCAAGTAAGAATAAGTGGTTGTCAGTTTTACCCGATACTACTTTGTAGCCGCGCTCTTGTAATACCGCAACCATTGCTTGTGCATTTTTAACAACTTGTGCTTGGTATGTTTTAAACTCAGGTTGAAGTGCTTCTTTAAATGCAACCGCTTTAGCAGCAATAACATGACATAAAGGACCACCTTGGCCACCTGGGAAAACAGCGCTGTTTAGCTTTTTGTAAATTTCTTCATCGCCACACGCAGAGATGATTAAACCACCGCGAGGACCCGCTAATGTTTTGTGTGTTGTGGTTGTTACAACGTGAGCAAATGGTACTGGGCTTGGGTAAACACCCGCAGCAATTAAACCTGCAACGTGCGCCATATCAACAAATAAGTAAGCACCTACTTTGTCTGCAATTTCACGGAACTTAGCCCAATCAACAATACCTGAGTAAGCAGAAAAACCAGCAATGATCATTTTTGGTTTGTGCTCAAGTGCTAACGCTTCAACTTGTGCGTAATCAATTTCGCCAGTTTCTTCGTTAAGGCCATACTGAATTGCGTTGTATGTTTTACCTGAGAAGTTTACGTGTGAGCCGTGTGTTAAGTGACCACCGTGCGCTAGGCTCATGCCTAATACAGTATCAAGTGGGTTTAAAAGAGCTTGGAAAACAGCGGCATTCGCTTGTGAACCGGCATGTGGTTGCACGTTTGCGTAATCTGTACCAAATAATTCATTTGCGCGGTCAATCGCTAACTGCTCAACCACATCAACGTGCTCACAGCCACCGTAGTAACGTTTGCCCGGGTAGCCTTCAGCATATTTGTTAGTAAGTTGAGAACCCTGCGCTTCTAGTACGCGTGGGCTACAGTAGTTTTCAGATGCAATTAACTCAATGTGCTCTTCTTGACGTGATGTTTCTTTGCTCATCGCGTCAAATAACTCTGGATCAAAGTCCGAAATATTCATGCTACGTTCTAACATTGGGGTCTCCTGGGCAACGTGTATGGGTATTTTTTACAGGCTTTATTGTACGCTTAAAACGACTCTTTGCCTACGCTCTTAAGTTGAGGATATTTAAACAGGGATTGAAACTATTTCACAGCATTTTGATGATGATATTTTTTTATAAACTAATAACAATTTTAAATGAATTTGATTTATTACATTTATTTAGCTTATGCGTTATGCCTAAAGCGATGTATAAACAAACAAAAAAGCGGCCTAAGCCGCTTTTATTATCTGCCTTTTTTAGGCAAGCTTTTTAAACAACTCTGTACGCAAAATATCATAATCGTTGTGCATATCAGTGGCTAAACACGGTTTTGCTAATGCATCAGCTAACGGCTTTGGCATATCTAATTCAACATTAAGGATATCCTCAACGCTGTCTTTAAATTTGGCCGGATGCGCAGTCGCTAAAAAAATCCCCACAGCATCTGCTGCCTTATTTTCTACAAGACCTTGGTAAGCAATTGCGGTGTGAGGCTCTGCAATATAGCCAAGCTGTTGAATTTTTTTCATCACTGTTTGTGTTTGCTGCTCATCAACACTCACCGAATAAAAGTTATCATAACTAAACCAGTTATTATCTAACATTGATTGCACACGTGGCCAGTTATTAGGTTTACTCACATCCATTGCATTTGAAAGCGATTCAATTGTCGCATTAGGCGTCCAATTTTTATCAAGCATAAAGCGCGGTACTGTGTCGTTTTGGTTTGTAGTCGCACTTAGTTTACCAACTGGCATACCAATAACAGCGCCAATCATAGCCGCACACACATTACCAAAGTTACCACTCGGTACTGAAATATGCGCTGTAGCACGCTTTTCTTTTGGCAGCTGTGCAATGGCTTCAAAGTAATAACACACCTGCGCGACTAAACGGCTAATATTAATTGAATTTGCTGAGTTTAAACCAAGTTTTGCTTTTAACTCTTCATCTAAAAATGATTTTTTAACCAACTCTTGGCAATCATCAAAACTGCCTTCTATCGCGTAACAATGAATATTGTCACCGAGTGTAGTAAATAGCTTTTGCTGAGCGAGTGAAATTTTGCCCTTAGGGTATAAAATAACCACATCAATATTTGGCTTATTATAAAAAGCATGCGCGACAGCGGCACCGGTATCACCCGACGTTGCTGTCAATATTGTCACTTTTTCGCCGTGGTTAAACTGCGCTAAACACTCCGCCATAAAGCGGCCACCAAAATCTTTAAACGCCAGTGTTGGGCCATGGAATAACTCTAAGCAATAGATATTGTCTTCAACTTCCACCAGCTTAACCGGAAAGTTAAACGCATTCTTAACCATCTGGGCAACAGTATCACTTGGTAGCTCGTCACCAATAAGGTGCGATAAAATTTTGCCGCTGCGAGTAACAAAGTCCATATCGAGTAACGCATCAACATCACTTAATGGCGCTAACGACTCAGGAAAAAACACCCCTTGATTACGCCCCAGTCCTGTTTTTACAGCTTCAACAAACGACACTTTTTGTGAATATTCTTTTAAATTATGTAATTGCATGACTCTTTATCCTATAAAACATTTAATTGACGCGTGCCGTCGTTATCTAATTTACAAATATGGCAAAAACCTTGCTCGTTGATGTAATTTTCCTCTAGCCACTGCGCGCATTGCTCTGCCGCTTCAAGCGTTTTACATACACTAAACAAGGTCGGCCCTGCGCCTGAAATACTCACCACTTCAGCACCGAGTTCTGGCAAACTAAGTTTGGCTTGATCAAAACCATTTATTAGTGGCGCACGATGTGGTTCAGCAATATTGTCTTGCATAATACAAAGCGCCTCATCAAAACGTGAAGTCAGTAATAAACTGCTAAAAGCCGATAATCGCTGCGCAAACTCAACCCCAGCATGCATACTTAGCTCTTTTGGTAAAACAGAGCGTGCCTTTGCGGTATTGAGCGAAAAGCCAGGAAATGCGGCAACGTAATACCAGTTTTCATCAACAGGTAACGCTATTGATTTATTTGGAATTAAATCACCGGTTAATTGTAAGCCACCAAGATAACAAGGAGTGATATTGTCATAATGACGTCCACCGCTTACCAAGCCCTCAAAATCGGCCATTAGCTCAATGAGCTCTACTTGGCTTAAATTAGTTTGAGCAAACTTATCCAGCGCTGCAAATGCTGCAACAACAGAGCAAGCACTTGAGCCTAACCCAGACCCTATAGGCAGGTTTTTCTTCAACTCTAATTTTACGGCTGGCATATTCGGTGCTACATGTGTACGAAAATGCACTAAACATTGATACGCTAAGTTTTCATTCGCATCGCTTGGGAGTTTATGGGCGTATTCGCCACTACAAATAAACTCATCACGAGGCGCTTCACATATAGTAACCACATCCCCCAGCAAGCTGCCATCAATTGGGGCTAACGCCGCACCGAGGGAGTCAAAACCAACCGTAAAATTACCAATGGAGGCTGGCGCATAAACTTCAATCATAACCGCCCCCTAGCGTGATAGTGTTTTAAGAATATCGGCAAATACACCCGCAGCAGTTACTGCAGAGCCTGCGCCATAACCACGGATAACAAACGGACGTGGTTGGTAGTATTGGCTTAAAATAGCCAGCGCATTTTCACCATCACGAATTACACTTAATGCGTGTGATGAATCTACCGCTTCAATACCTACTTTACAGTGTCCATTTTTAATTGTGCCTACATAGCGAAGTACTTTACCTTCACTCGCTGCACTTTGAATACGGTCGTTAAAGTCAGCATCCAGACTTGGTAGCTTTGTCATAAACTCATCAACATTGTCACCTTGGGCGAAGCCTTGTGGTAATACCGACTCCACTTCTATGTCACTAAGCTCCAATTTCATACCTGCTTCGCGGGCAATGATAAGTAGTTTACGTGCTACGTCTGTTCCCGATAAGTCATCGCGCGGATCGGGTTCAGTAAAGCCACTTTCTTTCGCTTTAATTGTTGCTTCAGAGAGTGATAAACCATCTTCAAGGGCACCAAACATGTACGAAAGTGAGCCAGATAAAATACCACTAAATTCAAGTAATTCATCGCCAGCACCAAAGAGTGATTGCAAGTTATCAATTACAGGCAAACCCGCACCTACGTTAGTTTCGTATAAAAACTTACGGTTATTTTTATGCGTTGCTGCAATTAAGTCTTGGTAATAAGTATATGAACTAGTCGTCGCTTTTTTGTTAGCGGCCACAACGTGGAAACCCGCATTTAAAAAATCGACGTATTGCGAAGCCAAGGCATCTGATGAAGTACAATCAACTAGCACAGGGTTAACCAAGTGATTTTGCTTAACAAACTGTTCTACTAATTTTAAATCAAATGCTTGCTCTGATTGCGTTAGTTTTTGTTGCCAATCATCAAAAGCAATGCCTTCACCATCAAGGTGTAATTGACGAGAATTAGCCACACCGTATAGGTTTAATTTAATATTACGCTTTTCAAGCCATGCTTGTTGACGTTCAAGCTGGTTTATTAGCTCTTGACCGACTAAGCCACATCCCAATAAAAACACATCGATTGAAGGCACATGAGTGAAAAAGTTTTCATGACAGATTTTAACCGCGTCATTACACAACTCACCATCAATAACCGCAGAAATAGCGCTTTCAGTTGAATCTTGCGCTATGGCAACAATGTTTACTTGTGCTTGAGCAAGCGATGCAAAAAACTTAGCAGCTAAGCCTTTATGTGCGCGCATGTTATCGCCCACTAGCGTTACAATTGCTAAATTACGTTGCACATTTACCGGCTCAATTAAGCCTGCTTTTGACTCTAAGTCAAAGGCTACTTGCAACGCATTCAACGCTAGATTTAAATCACTTTCATGAACACAAAAACTGATGCTAAATTCACATGATGATTGAGTGATCAGGACGATTGACACGTTATCATGCGCTAATGCATTAAATACTTTCGATGCCATGCCCACTTTGCCCTTCATACCAGGGCCCGAAACGGTCAACATAGCTAAGTTTTGTAGGCTTGAGAGTGCTTTTACTGGTTCATCAGATACCGTATCGTTACTAATTAGTGAGCCTTGCGCATCTGGGTTATGAGTGTTTTTAATTTCGCATGGCACTCCAGCTTTTGCACACGGTAGGATAGTTTTAGGGTGCAACACTTTAGCGCCAAAATAAGAAAGCTCCATCGCCTCTTTGTAAGATAGGAAATCAACCTTAGTGGCTTTTTTGATATAACGCGGATCGGCGCTGTATACACCATCAACGTCAGTCCATATTTGGCACACTTGCGCCTCTAAACACGCTGCAGCAATCGCCGCTGAATAATCAGAGCCATTTCGACCAAGTGTTGTGAGCTCACCTTTATTATTACTTGCAGTAAAGCCAGGCATAATGTAAACCGTTGCTGGCGACTCTTTTAGTACCGCTTGAAAACGGGCTTTACTGGCGACTAAATCGGCTTCAGCGTCTATGTGTCCACCCGTTGAAACAATACAGTCTGTTGCTTGTAAATAATGCGCGTTATGATCGGCTAGTAGGCTTTGCATTAGCGATACGCTAACACGTTCACCAAAGCTAATAATAAAAGCCCTGATTTTATCTGGGCAACACTTTATTAGTGCAACCCCATCAAGCTTATTTTTCAATTCGTTAAAGTCCGGCCAGTTTTGAACTGTTCCTTGTCTTTCCTCTACAGCCGCTTTTAAAGCATTGCAGCGGGTAACAAGTGCATCCCACAACGGGTTGAAATCCTGCCCCTGCTCTGCGGCACTAGCCAACGCAACAAGCGAATCTGTCATACCGCCAGGCGCTGAAAGCACCAGTAACATTTCATCTTTTAATTGTGCCTTAGCTAGAGCAGCTACTTGCTCTAAGCAGGCAAAGTCAGCGAGCGATGAGCCACCAAATTTTAAAACGCGCATTTTTTATGTTTCCTCATTCCATAAAACGAAAAAAGGCCTGTGTTCTAAGTGAACACAGGCCTTTAAATTTGTTGCACCGACCTATGCCACTATCCAGTAAGAATGGTGGTTGTAATAATAATGGTCGTTACAAGACTAAATGTTTTCATAAGCTTAAGACTGCCTTAACAAAGGCTATTCTGTCAACCCTAAATTAGAAGATAAAACAGTCTTTTTCATCATGAATTTTATTAATAAATGCCAAACTTATGCAAAACGTCGTTAAGTTGTATTTTATTAATAGGTTTATGAATGAAATCAATTGCACCAAGTTGCGCTACCCGCTCTCGCATTTTTTGTTGAATGTCAGCAGAAATTACCAATACATAAGTTTCTATTTTATTTGCTTTAACTTGCTCAAGTACTTCAATACCATCCACTTCAGGCATGGTTAAATCGAGGCATAGAAGATCAAACTGCCCATGATGCAACTGCTCCAAGGCTTCCTTACCATTTTTTGCCTGTTGAATATCGGCATCTATGCACTCATTTAAACAGCGGACCACTTGTTTACGAGCAACGGTTGAGTCATCACAGACTAAAATAGAAAAACGCACCATAATGACTATTTAATTAAACTCATATAAAACACCTAAACCCACGCTAAAATCAATTTGCTTGCTCAGTCAGCAAAAAGTAAAGAGTATAACCAACATAACTAGCGAGCAGGTTATTTACTGTATCTTTTACTAACGTTATCAATAAAATGCATGAATGCACAATACAAATTAGCAAAATAACTCTACCTAATTTACAAACAAGCTGGCTAACACACTACGCTTTATTGTTAAGTTCATGAGGGAATCCTTATTTAAGAGCCTAAAATAACAATATAATAAAATATATGTTTATTTTTAATGATTTATTAACTAATGTTTATAAGCGTACATTAACAGCTGAATAACTAAAGGAAATACAAGTCCCTCATGCCGCAAAAAAGTCTCTCAACAAAGTTACTCACACGAGTTTTATCAGTTTATTTTATACTGACTTTTGTGGTGACCTGCGGACAAATCTTCGCAGAGTATGTTAATACCAAAGATTACATACGCGATGAGCTCGGCACACTGCAAAAAACATTTGGTAGAAGTTTAACCCGAGCAATTTGGGAGCTAAATATAAAGCAAACCACAACAACCGCAGAAGGATTACTTGATATACCTATGGTTGAAGGAGTTATTATCCGTGATGATAACGGCGCTATTATTTCTCAATTAGGCCGTGCACTAAACATTCATAACCTTTACAGCCAGCAACTTGTCCAAGAAGACGTCATGGTAGAGGATACTAAAGCCGGCTTGTTTGGCTATACATTTCCGCTTATTTTTGAATTTTCAGGCCGTGCCACTCAGGTAGGCGATGTGACTTTATTTTCTAGCCGCGACGTGATTTTTAGTCGCATCATGCTCTCTATTTACTTTTTAATTGGCAACGCCATGATTAAAACCACCTTTTTAATCATCTTGTTTTTAATCGCATTTAGAAAGCTATTAACTGAGCCGCTCACACAACTCACTGAGCAAATTGAATATCTTGAATTAGAAGAGCTCGATGGCCAGCACGTTAAAATTGTCACTGATGAAAATAACGAACTGAAAGTAATGGAACGCTCTTTTAACAATTTGATCTCTAAAGTTGTTGAGTATAAAAAAGAGTTAAAACAAACCCAGCATGACCTAATCGAAAGTAATCAAAAACTAGATCAACAAAACTTACAGCTTGAACAGGATGTTGCGCGAAAAACATCAAACCTAAGCCAAGCTATGATCGATCTGCAGCAACAAAAATATGAACTCGAACGCCAAAAAGCAGTATTAACAGAAGAAGTTGACCTACGAAAGCAAACAGAGCAAGAGCTGCTAAGTAAACAAACCCAACTACAAAACTCACTCGATGAACTAAGCTTTGCGCAAGAGCAACTTGTTGGCTCAGAAAAAATGGCGGTATTAGGTGGTTTAGTTGCTGGTATCACTCATGAAATTAATACCCCTATTGGTATTGGCGTAACCGCGACCTCATTTTTGCAAGAGCGCTTAACTGAAATAGAAACTGCATTTAAAAATAAATCGCTATCCTCCTCGGCACTGGAAGGCTTTATTAATGATGCAGCACAAAGCGCTCAGCTACTCTCTCACAATTTAGAGCGTGCTTCAGACTTAATCACCAGCTTTAAACAAATTGCAGTTGATCAAGCCAGTGAGGCGCTAAGAACCATTAACTTTAAAGATTACATCAATGAAGTTATACGTTCTTTACATCCGCAAATTAAAAAAACATCCCACAGTATTCGCCTGCACTGCCCGGATGATTTAATTATTAATTTACCTGCAGGGGTGATCAGCCAAATATTTACTAACTTAATTATGAATTCATTAGTGCATGGCTTTGAAAATATAAATAGTGGTCAAATCACCATAGATGTAAATACCGATGAAAACGACTTAGTTATTAATTATCAAGATAATGGTATCGGTTTAAAACCAGCTCAACTTAAGCGTTTATTTGACCCATTCTTCACCACAAAGCGTGATGAAGGTGGCAGCGGCTTAGGTGCTCACATTATTTTTAACCTTGTAAAACAAACACTCAATGGCAAAATTGAAGTCAGTAGCGAACCTAACCAAGGGTTACATTACCGAATTTCGTTCCCTAAAAATATGTCATCCCCCCTGCCACTTTTTAAACTCGATTAGCCGTTTCTAGAAGCGGCTTTTATTGCTATGATTGCACAAATTTTTTAAATGGATCATTTCCCTATGTGGTTTAGTAACCTTATATGCTATCGCTTTAAACAAGACGTTTCGTACACTCAAGAAGACTTTGACAAGGCGTTAGAACAAGATCTATTTCGTCCATGTACTGGTCAAGAGTTGGCAACATTTGGCTGGACAAAAGCATTTGGTAAACATGGTGAAACTTTGTCTCACTTTTCACAAAAAAGCATTTTAGTCTGCGCCAAGCGTGAAGAGAAAGTGTTACCGGCATCTGTAATAAATGAGCTTGTTGCAGAGAAGGTTGATCAGATTGAAGCTGAAGAAAATCGACCAGTAAAGAAAAAAGAAAAAGATGAATTAAAAGAAAACATCTTGCACACGCTACTGCCACAAGCATTTAAAAAGTCGAGCCTACAGTTTGCGTTCATAGACCAGGAAAATGGTTGGGTTGTAGTTAATAGCGCAAGCTTTAATAAAGCGGAAGAGCTTCTGGCGTTACTACGTAAATCATTAGGTACGCTACCCGTTGTTCCTGCGTTTGCTAACTATGATTTAGATGTGTTTTTAACTGACTGGCTTACAAACTTTAGTACACCTGAGGGCTTTGCGATTGGCTCAGATGCTGAGCTTGAAGAAGCGGATGACAGTGGAGCCCAAGTTAAGCTTAAAGGCCATGACTTAGCGTGTGACGAAGTAAAATCACACCTTGAAAGTGGTAAACGCGTGACTAAGCTTGCCTTGGATTGGCAAGAACGCGTTAAGTTTATGCTACAAAACGATGGTTCAATTAAACGTTTAAGCTATAGCGAAACACTTAAAGAAGAAAATGCCGATATTCCTAAAGAAGATATGGCGGTTAAACTAGACGCTGACTTTATTCTTGCATCTGAGGAAATAAAACAGCTTCTTGAAGAGCTTACTCAAGGCTTAGGTGATGCAGACGATTTAGCGTAAAAGCTTTATTAAACAAATAAAAAGCACGATACTAATCGTGCTTTTTATTGTTCAAAAATTTAGCTAAACATTTCTTTTACGTCTTCAACCATATGCAAGTATTCCTCACTCTCTAACATTTCTAATGAAGGAAAAATGCCTTTATCAATATAGGTTTGTAGCGCCGCAGATTTATCTGATACTTGTAGGGTTCCCTCAAGGATTGCACCAATGCGAATAAAGTCGATATAACTCACTTCAGTAGAACGATAGTTAACATCAGCCCAGTGCTGTGCAACCTCTACAAACACATCAGGGAATTCCCATGCTTTCATTATTGAGCCACCAATTTTACCGCTTAAACGTTGAATTGCATGCGCTAAAAAACTCGGATTGGCAAACACTTCTGGGTGTCGCTCAGCTTCAGTTAAAATCGGTAATACCCCAATATTATAAACCAATGAAGCTAGTGTAATGGCATCACGGTTAAGCGAAGTGTGAGTATTTCTTTTTAAGTAAAACTCCATCAATGAAATAGAATGCGAGGCCACATGCAGCGTTTTTTGCCACGCCTTGCCCATGTATCCCTTTATTAGCTCATTATTAGATACAAACAGCTGCTCCATTGCCATGGCTGTAGCTATATTTTTTATTTGCCTTAAGCCAATACGTGTCACTGCTTGATGTAAGTTAGACACCTTTACAGCACGACCCATAATGGCACTATTTGCTACTTTAATCATTCGCGCAGACAGTGCAGGGTCATGTGCTATTGCATCTGACATTTGCATCAAATTTACATCTGGATTGTCAGCGGCTTGACGAACCTTAATCGCTACCTCTGGTAACGTAGGTAACACCAGTGTGTCGTTGTTAATTCTGTCAACCAAAATTGTGAGTAAGGCATTTTCTGTAGACATAAAATATCCCTTTGCTTAATGACCTACACTTTACAGCAAGTCTTATATTATTAATTATTTCAAAGCTTAGCAGTACTAAACATATACCCAAAGTAGAAAAAATTGTAGATAATTATTGATTATTTACTAGTGCCTCACTGATTTATGCGCACTAACGCCTAATACTTGCTATTTGCTAGTGGGTTTTGCTTTAATGCAAACATGCTAAGGCACATTAACACGCTTCAGTACCTTAACTTACAGTATACAAGTTATAAAATAGACTTTTTAAAGGCAATATAATGATCTTAAATAAAATTAGCCAAGCAATACTGCTCTCTGGCATCGTTTTTCTTAGTGCCTGCTCTGAGCAAGCACCGTCTTCAAGTAATACGCCGCAAAGCTCAGCGCCAACGGCTTCTCAAACGCCTTCTGGGCCAGCGCTTGTTAATATTGACCGTCAACGCTTAGACATATATACAGACTTTAGTTTACAAAGTGACTTATCACACTTGTCTGACAATCAAAAAGCTATGGTAGCTAAACTTATTGATGCTTCAAAAATTATGGATGATTTATTCTGGAAGCAAGCATTTGGTAAAGATAAGCAAGACTTTTTAGCACAACTAGATGATGAAAAAGTACGTCAGTTTGCTGATATTAACTATGGCCCATGGGATCGCTTAAACGGCGATGAAGTATTCTTATCTGGCTATAAAGAAAAGCCGCTTGGTGCAGGCTTTTACCCAGCCGACATCACCAAAGAAGAGCTTAATAACGCTGATGTAAAAGATAAAACAGGGCTTTACTCACTGATTAAACGTGATGAACTAGGCAACTTATACAGCACGCCTTATTCAGAAGAATATGCCGTAGAGCTTGCTCAAGCTGCTGAGTTACTTAGAGAAGCCAGCAAGCTAGCCGACGACAAAGAATTCGCCAACTACCTAAACTTACGAGCTGACGCAATACAAAGCGATGACTTCCAAGCCTCTGACTTCGCTTGGATGGATATGAAAAATAACCCTATCGATGTTGTTATTGGCCCAATTGAAAACTACGAAGACCAATTATTTGGTTACCGTGCTGCCTATGAATCGTATGTACTAATTAAAGATTTAAAATGGAGCGAACGCTTGGCTAAATTTGCTGCCTTTTTACCTGAGCTGCAAAAAGGCTTACCTGTCGATAGCAAATACAAGCAAGAAGTACCGGGCTCAGATGCCGACTTAAATGCCTATGATGTTGTTTATTATGCTGGGCACTCAAATGCTGGCAGTAAAACCATTGCTATTAATTTGCCCAATGATGAGCAGGTGCAATTAGAAAAAGGCACACGCCGTTTACAGCTTAAAAACGCAATGCGTGCGAAGTTTGATAAAATTTTAGTGCCTATCTCAGAGCAGTTAATTGTGCCAGAGCAACGCAAACACATTACCTTTGATGCATTTTTTGCCAATACCATGTTCCATGAAGTGGCTCACGGTTTAGGGATTAAAAACACCTTAACGGGTAAAGGTACCGTTCGCCAATCACTTCAAGAACACGCTAGTGCTTTAGAAGAAGGTAAAGCCGATATTCTTGGTTTATACATGGTTGAACAGTTACTTAAAAAAGGTGAGATCACTGAAGGGACGTTAGAAGATTACTACACCACATTTATGGCGGGTATTTTTCGCTCAGTGCGTTTCGGTGCCTCAAGTGCACATGGTAAAGCAAACATGATCCGCTTTAACTTTTTTGCTCAAGAAGGTGCTTTTTCTAAAAATGAAGACGGGCTTTATAGCATCAACATGGATAAAATGGGCGATGCTATGGCAAAGTTATCGCGCCTTATTTTAACTCTACAAGGTGACGGTGATTACGAAAAAGTAGATCAACTTATTGCCACTCATGGCGATATTAAAGCGGAACTTGCTAAAGACTTAGAAAAGTTAAGCAAAGCGAACATCCCTGTAGATGTGACCTTTAAACAAGGTAAAGATGTGCTTGGCCTTGATTAACAAAAGCTAATTAAATAAAAAGCGTTACATTGTAACGCTTTTTTATTACTTATCAGTATGCTTATTTGTCATTCACCACTTTGCGTACAACCGGCTCAAGGCTTGCCATTCCCCACTGCTTACCGATTTCAATCGCAGACTCTATATCTGTACCTTGCTGGTGGGCTGAAATAGCCATTAACGCGCCAACACGGTTGCTACTTGCACAATGAACAACCACCGACTCACCTTTAAGTTGCTCTAAAAGATTGGCTAACTGCTTTGCATTATCAGTGTTTACGTCTTTTGCACCCGCAATCTCAATTGCGTGGTAGCTCATTCCTAAAGAGTTGACTAACGCGCCTTCATCCCAGTCTTGCTCATCTGCTGCACGTAAATTAATAACATGCTTTACCTTGGCTTGCGATAATTGCTTAAACTGCTCTTTAGTCGGTTGCGCTGCTGAAAAAACCAGGTTGTTATGTGCTGCAAAGTTTTTAATGCTAACGTTATTTACCACATCCGTAGCTACCAGCTGCTCGCTCGCTATTACTGTTGAAACAGCAATGGCTGCTATAAATACACTAGTGCAGAGTTGTTTTATTAATTTCATACTATCTCCTCAAAGTAACCCATTCTGATTTTAAAAATGCGTTTTTAATTGCTCTATCTGCTCATTAGTATAAGGGACACTTGGGAACTTGCCCCATACCGGCGCAGGCCATGCAATATCTGTTTTAAAACGCGCTATATGATGAATATGTAATTGCGGTACCATATTGCCAAGCGCGGCCACATTTAACTTATCAGGATTAAACACCTCAATTAATAAATGACTGAGCTTAGCCGACTCCTGTAAATAAGTAATTTGTTGCTGCTCGGTTAAATCTATTATCTCTTTTAAACCCGCTATTCTAGGAACTAATATAAACCATGGGTATTGGCTGTCATTTAGTAGTAATACCTTACAAAGAGGCCAATCGGCCAGTTCAATACAATCTCTTGTCAGCTCTGGGGCTAAGGTAAATGATGTTTCGCGCATGTTAAATCCTTAGGTTATTTTACTTCACACTTTATAGCATTTAGTTGCAGTTGCACACGCTTGTGCTTTACCATCGGGGATAATTTTATGTAAGTAAAGGCAATCCTGTGTTAAAAAAACTAAAACACCTCTCACTGGCAATCCCCCTGATGGCGGGCGCATTAAGCGTTCAAGCAAAGCCGTTAACGCTTGAGCGTATATTTGATGATCCGAGCTTAGCTGGCAAATCTCCGGTACAACTTAAGTTTTCTCCCGATGGTAGCCGTGTTACCTACTTACAAGGTAAAGCAGATGACTATAACCGCTATGATTTATGGGAATATAATTTAAAAGATAACACCAATCGATTGCTCGTTGATTCAGCGCAATTATTTTCAGGCCCAGAAAACCTGTCAGATGAAGAAAAAGCACGCCGTGAACGCCAGCGTATTTTTGGTAAAGGTATTCTTGAATACAAATGGTCAAAAGATGGTAAAGCGTTATTATTTCCTCTTAATGGCGACCTTTATTACTTCGACTTAAAAACAAAAAATAGTAAAAAGCTGACTAACACTGAAGCATTTGAAACCGATGCGCGCTTTTCTCCAAAAGGTAATTTTGTGTCGTTTGTTCGTGAGCAAAACCTCTTCGCATTAGAACTGGCATCTGGTAAAGAAATTCAATTAAGTAAAGATGGCGGTGGCGTTATTAAAAACGGTATGGCCGAATTTGTGGCGCAAGAAGAAATGAGCCGCATGACCGGTTATTGGTGGGCAAATGATGAATCTAAAATAGCCTTCACTCGCGTTGATGAAAGCCCTGTTCAAGAAGCGATTCGTAACGAAATTTATGCTGATGAAGTAAAGCTATTTAATCAGCGTTACCCATTTACTGGCACTAACAATGTTGACATTCAACTTGGTGTTGTAAAACTTAATAACCAAGCAGTTGACTGGGTTGACTTAGGTGAAAATAAAGATATTTATATCGCTCGTGCTAAATGGTTAAACGATAGCAACACCCTGTCTTACCAGTGGCAAAATCGTTCTCAGCACAATTTAGAATTACGCTTTTACAACAGTAAAACAAAACAGCAAACCGTCGCATTAACTGAAAAAAGCGATACTTGGATAAACCTACATTTTGATCTTGAGTTTTTAAAAGATAAAAAACATTTTGTGTGGGCCTCGGAGCGAGATGGATTTAAGCACCTTTATTTGTACGGTAATAATGGCCAACTTATTCGTCAAATAACGGCTGGTGACTGGGTTGTTGATAGCTTAAAAGGCGTAGATGAAAAAAATGGTATAGTTTACTTTGCAGCGCGTAAAGATACTGCGCTTGAAAGCCACTTATACAGTGCACCTTTATTTAAAAAAGGAGCAATTAAGCGTATTACTGAAAAAGGCCAATACCACAATGTTGTACTGGCAAAAGATAACAAAACCTTCATTGACACTAGTTCATCGGTGAATAAGCCAAATTCAGCAGCGCTGCGCAAAATCAATGGTGAGTTTATTACGTGGCTTGAAGAGAATAAACTAGACGACTCTCACCCACTAACTCCCTTTTTAACCGATTTAGCACAGCCTGAGTACGGTACTATTACCGCTGAAGACGGCCAAGTTATGCATTACCGTTTATTTAAACCTACAAACATGGCTAAGGGTAAAAAGCACCCGGTTATTGTTAACGTGTATGGCGGCCCTCATGCTCAGCGAGTAACTAATAGTTGGCGTAGTAAAAACTTATATTTTCAATATATGGCGCAACAAGGTTATGTTATTTTTCAACTAGATAACCGCGGCTCTTATAATCGTGGTAAAAAGTTTGAAGATGCAATATATAAAAATTTAGGTGTTGTTGAAGTAGCTGATCAGATTAAAGGCGTTGAGTTTTTACGTACACTTGATTACGTAGACCCTGCACGCATTGGTATTTATGGTCACAGCTACGGTGGTTATATGGCGCTAATGACCATGTTTAAAGCAGGCGATTACTTTAGTGCTGGTGTTTCAGGCGCACCTGTAACTGACTGGGCCTTATACGATACTCACTACACCGAGCGTTACTTGGGTCACCCTGATACAAATGCGCAAGGTTATACCGACAGTGCTGTTTTCCCATATGCTGAAGGCCTTAAAGGCCCATTAATGATTTACCATGGTATGGCCGATGACAACGTGTTGTTTACCCATGCAACAAAATTGTTTAAACAGCTGCAAGATAACAATCAACAGTTTGAAATGATGACTTACCCAGGCTCAAAACATAGTCTTCGCGGTAAACAAGTTCAAACTCATTTACATCAAACTATTACTAACTTCTTTAACCGTAATTTTAATACAAATTAACTAACGTTAGGTTAATTATTCGACTAAAGGCTGATACAAGTATCAGCCTTTTTTTATGCAAATAAGATATATTGAAACGTCAACAAACAATAATTAAATCAATTTGAGCATAGGGTAACTAAAAATCTAAGCCTGAGCGCGCAACTTGTATTGTATTTAAATTAACCACTAACAACTAAATATAAAAATTCAATATTATGAAAATAAAGCTCTATTAGCCTATATTTTAACTATGCTTATTAAAGAGAAGTAATGCTCTTATACAGGAACATGTTTATGCTAAATCTCCGTCGTTTTACTATATTTCAACGTCTAGCCATTTTAGTAGGGATTGTAATACTGGGTTTAATTGTATTGAGTATTTCGAGCTTGAGTAATCAATACCAAGCGCTCAAAAACGAGCAATACCTTAAAACTAAAAATGTGGTAGAAACTGCATATAGTACTATTAAGCACTATGCAGCCCTTGAACAAAACCAAACTCTTACTCGCCAACAAGCACAGTCTCAAGCAATCGCCTCAATCCGCTCATTGCGCTACGATGACACTAACTATTTTTGGATCAATAATTACCAGCCGGCGATGGTAATGCACCCAATAAAACCAGCTCTTGAGGGAAAAGATTTAACTAATAATAAAGACCCTGATGGCACCCCGTTATTTGTTGAGATGGTTAGCGTTGTAAAACAATCCGGCGAAGGTTATGTGCCTTATAAATGGCCAAAGCCCGGTAATGACAACCCCGTAGATAAAATTGCGTTTGTTAAAGGTTTTGATCAGTGGCAATGGATAATCGGCTCGGGAGTTTATCTTGATACCATAGACAGTGCCTTTTCGCAGCAGCGCACTATCATCATTATCAACGTTGTTATTATGATTATTGTGGTGGTGTTATTTAGCTACTTTATTGGCCGAAGCATTTTAACGCCGACTCGTTTAGCAGCGCAGATGATGAAAGATATCTCTCAAGGTGAGGGGGATTTAACTCGTACTCTCAACGAAAATGGTAATGATGAAATATCTCAACTTTCGAGATCATTTAATTTATTTGTCTCTAAAATTAGAGAGTCTTTAGTACTAGTTGCCAAAAGCGCAAACGATGTAAACGAGCATGCCCATGCTGTAGATGATTCTAGCAAAACCAGCCAGTCGTTTATTGAGCTTCAAAACGACAGTAGCACCCAAGTAGCCGCTGCAATGGAGGAAATGACTCATCAAATTCATGATGTTAGCCGTAATGCCGAAGCCGCTGAACAAGCCGCAAATGATACTGCCAGTAATGCATCAACGGGCAAAAATGTAGTATCTAAAACGATTACCGCCATTGAAACCCTCTCGAGTAATATAGAAACCGTAAGCAAAGTAACCGCTGATCTTGCTCAAGAGAGTAATAATATTGGTTCGGTGCTTGATGTAATAAGAAGTATTGCAGAGCAAACTAACCTGTTGGCACTCAATGCAGCCATTGAGGCTGCACGGGCAGGTGAACATGGTAGAGGCTTTGCCGTCGTAGCCGATGAAGTAAGAACCTTAGCAAGTCGAACGGGTAAAAGCACTGATGAAATTCAAGCCATGATAGCTAAACTGCAAGAAGGCGCTAAAGCCGCAGTTGAGGCGGTAAAATCTAGCCAAGAAATTTCTATTTCTACGGTTGAACAAGCCTCTTCAGCAAATACATCACTGGATGAAATAGACAGGTTAGTATCGGTGATCACCGATATGAACGGCCAAATTGCAAGAGCAACAGAGCAGCAAACATCGGCCGCAGATGAAGTGAACTTAAGAATTAACGATCTTTCGCAATCAACGGAGCAATCATTAGGTAATACTAAGGATTTAACCCTTGCCAGCGACAAACTCAAACAAAGCAGTGTTGAATTATCTAGCGTGGTATCGCGCTTTAAGCTTAGTTAACTCAATTAAAAAAGCCCTGATTTTCAGGGCTTTTTAAGATCATTTATAGAGAATTATAAACAGTAGCGGGCAAATAAACTGCTTACTGACGCCGCAGTTGGTTTACCATGTTGCCAATCGCCGCCTTCAACGCCACTACCGGCAATATCCATATGCACATAAGGGAGTGGTAAAGTAGACTCATTACCATGCTTATCTAATCCGCCTACCACAGCTAAAAATGCCATAGGGAATTGATGACCGCGCGCTGTGACGGCAGAAGCCGCATTATTACTAGAAAGCACATCATCAGCTAAAGTACGTGGTTTTATAAAGTCATAATCTTCACGACGTGAACGTGATACTTCAGCACCGTCAGCCCATAAATCACCACAATCAGCTAATTGACGTGAAATATTAGCACTACGTGCTGGCCCATTTTCTACATAAGCACCATATGGTCCCATCGCACGTGCAGCATGCCCTGTTAAAGTAGCCACAGTAAACAGCGTTGGGTTTATTTCGTTTACAGCCAAATCTTTCATTTCACTAAGTAAATCACCCATCGCTAGACGCCCTTCGGCATCAGTATTACCAATGCGCACTCGCACACCTTCACGGCTAGTAATAATTTCATCAGGAACAAAACAATCTGAACCAATTGAGTTACGTACCACTGCTAAAAAGGCAATCACTTTAACGCCTTTAGGTTGGTAATCAGCAACTGCTTTCATAAATCCAGCCACAGAAGCCGCACCGCCTTTATCTCGGCTCATACCTGCCATGTAGCCGCCTACTTTTAAATCTGCACCGCCTGTGTCATAAACTAAGCCTTTACCAACAAACATCAGTGTGCGTGTTACTTCACCCTCTGGTACATATTCAAGTTTAACAACGCGTGGATGATGACGCTCTACTGCATAAGATGCACGAGCAACAGTACTTAGCATCGGATAGTGTTTATCAATGGCAGCCAAGTCATCAATCACATCAACGCTCACTGCGCTATTATTAAATAGTTCGCTACAGTAATCAGCAAAGCGTGGTGGTGCCATACGTTCAGGCTCGGTACCACATAAATCACGTGCAGCATATTGTCCAGCTGCTAATGCATTGACTGCTTTAATCGTTTGCTCATTGGCATCAATTAAACCGATTTGAGTAATTGGCTCAATACCATGACCATGAAATTCACGTGCTTCAAGAGGCTGCCATAATGCTTGGCATGCGCCTAAATAGGCCACTTCCAGCGCGTGTTGGTAACGGCTGTCGGTATTTAAAGCAGGTAAGTAAATAGCGGGGTTAACACTGCCTGACGCTTTAGCCTCGTTAATGGCTAATTTAGCCGCATCAAAATAGCGACGTACATCATCATAATCTCTATTTAAAGGGCCTGTTGGGGCTAATACAACACGTTTACCGGCAATTACTAGCAAGGTAACTTGATTACCTATGCGAGAGTCTACTTGAGCTTGATTTAAAATTGCATCGCGCAGAGGCGTATTTGGTATGTGAGAAAAGTCATCGCTGATAATAATTAGTGCATCGTGTGATGCACAATCTAGGCTTGCACTAACTGGCTGAGCCAGCACTGCTTTTGGATATGCCATAAAAAAGGATCCTGTTAGAAAACGTAGCCCCTATTATTATTTATTTAGCAATTTATAACCAGTAAACTGCGGTAATCTGCATACTTACTGGCAACCTAGAGTTACAGCTTTTACACGTCTAAAATACTTAGCTGTAAATTATGCTCTGGTTGATTTTTAATGCCAACACCAATTCCTAATAAACGTACAGGTTGTTGTAATCCGCGTTGATAGGCTTTGGCGAGTAACTCTTTAAAAATAGCCGTGTTTAATTGATGATTCGCTTGATCTGCTGAGGTCACAACAAAATTAGCAAATTTAACTTTAACACTTAACTTGTTAATTTTATTTTGTAGCTGCTGTTTGTTTAATCTAACCTCGAGCTCACCTAACAGTTGCGGTAATTGCTCCAAGCACTCATCAAGACTATTTTTGTTGTATTCATAAGTATGCTCCACGCTCAATGACTTACGAATCCGCTCAGTTGAAACCCGCCCTATATGCTCCCCCATACATTTTTGATATAACGACACGCCAAAATTCCCCACATGTTGCTGCATCCAATTAGCCCCTTTTTCGCGAACATCTTGGCCCGTGTACAACCCTTTTAAATTAAGCTTCTCCAAGGTTACCTTACCCACTCCTGGAATTTTACCTAGTGGTAATTGGGCTAAAAACGAGTCAACTTGTTCAGGCAATACTACAAATTGGCCATTGGGTTTATTTTCATCGCTAGCAATTTTGGCTATAAATTTAATTGGCGCAATCCCCGCAGAAGCGGTCAGCCCTGTGGTATTAAAAATATCGGTGCGGATCTGCTCAGCAATTAACGTTGCACTGCCTTTAAATGCAGTACTGTCGGTAACATCTAGGTACGCTTCATCAAGTGAAAGAGGCTCAACAAGATCAGTATAGCGGTTAAATATAGCGCGGATTTGAGTTGATACTTGTTTATAAACAGCCATTCTTCCGGGCACAATAACTAAATCGGGGCAAAGCTGTTTGGCATGATAGTTAGACATAGCAGAGCGCACCCCATACTCTCTAGCAAGATAGTTAGCGGTAGAGAGCACTCCACGGCGACTGTTACCGCCAATTGCCAGCGGTACACTTGCAAGCTTGGGGTTGTCGCGCATTTCAACGGCTGCATAAAAGCAGTCCATGTCTATATGAATAAACTTTTTCATCACACAATAACAACTGTTTATTTATACAGCTATTATTGTGTAATCGCTATTAATTAGCAAGCTTGTTGTTATTTAAAAAGAGCGCCTATTTTTCTTGGGCTTATTAAAACAATACATCCAAAATAAAATTTCTAAAGAAAAGCCTAATAAAATCAAAATAATTGCTCCTGCCTCATTACCCATAGCGTAACAAGTAAACGACGCTATAAAAACGGTGCATGCCAATAACCAATTAATTATATTCTGCATAGTTATCTCCTTGTGTGTTAATAGTTACTATAGTCATGAATTCAAAGAGGTACAATTTTAGCCCTAGAATTTTTGCCAACTATAATTCCCTTGAGCTCATCCGACCATGTTGCTAATCTAAATACTTTAAAACCAAGAGCTATAAATACATGGAAACGTTCAAACAACAACACCCTATTCATACCGACATTACTGTAGCGTGGGGCGATATGGATGCCCTACAGCATGTTAATAACTGTGTTTATCTTCGTTATTTTGAAATAGCCAGAATCGACTTTTTAAATAAATTAAATTTATTTGATACTATCAATGCTAAAGCCACTGGCCCTGTGATCAGTGAAAATAATATTCGCTACAAACGCCCTGTGACGTTTCCTGACACATTAAGCGTAGGTATTACTATCAGTGATATTAAGTCAGACAGATTTATAATGAATTACAGTGTATTTAGTCATGCGCAAAATGCGATAACGACCACTGGCATGTCAAAAGTGGTGATGTTTGACTTTAAAACAGGGCAAAAAGCCACGATCACAGAACCTTTGTTATCGGCTTTAAAAGCAAACTCTGAAAACGAATAATTAGGATTAGTAATGCAATATAGTCAATTAGGCAGTAGTGATATTAGTGTTTCTAGGGTCTGTTTAGGTAGTATGACTTGGGGAGTACAAAACACCCAGCATGATGCTGATGAGCAAATAGCCTATGCTCTTGACCGTGGTGTTAACTTTATTGATACGGCAGAAATGTACGCAGTTCCTCCCTCTCCCGATACTTATGGTAAAACTGAGGAAATTATAGGGAATTGGGTTGCACGTAATTCACAGAAACGAAAAGACATTGTTATTGCAACTAAAATTGCCGGTAATGGGCTTTCATGGATCCGTGATGGTGGTGATATTACTCGCCAAGCTGTTATTGATGCAGTTGATCAGTCTCTAAAACGCCTACAAACCGACTATATTGACTTATACCAATTACATTGGCCAAATCGCCGCACTCCTCATTTTGCAAGGCAATGGCCTGGCATGCTTAAATTTACTGAGGTCGATGCAAAACAGCACACCGCTGACATGCTTGATATTTTAGAGGGTTTAGATGCGTGTGTTAAAGCGGGTAAAATTAAACACTGTGGACTTTCTGACGACACCCCGTGGGGGATTAGCCAATTTTTAAATTTAGCCAAAGAGCACAATTTACCAAAAATGGTGTCTATTCAAAATGAGTTTAGTTTAGCGCATGCGAAAGATTGGCCTTATTTAATAGAGCAATGTGTGCATGAAGATATTGCTTACTTACCTTGGTCACCTTTAGCTGCTGGACTATTAACGGGTAAATATCTAAATGGATCGCGCCCTGAAGGCTCTCGCTGGACATTTATGCAGCGCAACGGTATTTTTCGTGATACGCCACAATCACAACAGGCGACCAAAGAGTATGTTGAACTTGCCCATGCACACGCTATCACCCCAGCTCAATTAGCGCTGGCTTGGTGTAATCAAGTCGATGGAGTGACATCATCTATTATTGGTGCCACTACTATGGCGCAATTAAAGGAAGACATTGATGCGTTTGACCTAACACTGAGCGATGACGTGTTATCAGCGATTGATATCATATTTAGAAATAATCCAATGCCTTACTAATGAAATCAAGCAAAGGGTAAATGTTATTCAATAATGTTGATTCTTTGCTATTCTTTATGTTTATTTTTTAAGCGCTAAGGTATAATTAAATACAGTCATTTAATAAAGAATTATCAGCTTTTTATGGATACAGCTCGTTATTTCTGCCTGCTATTTTTAATATTCTCGAGTAACAGTATTAGCCAATCTAAAAATCAGCTCACTGAAATTTTATGGCTACAAAGCAAAACACCACCTTTTCACTTAGACTCAGAGAATACTCAAATGGGCTTGTGTGACAATTTAACTAAGCAACTAATCAGTAGTATAAAGGATGTAAAACATACTCGATTATTTGTTCCACAAAAACGAATTAATAAATATATCAAAGAAGGCAAAAATGTCTGCTTTCCATGCGTAATCCATAAAAAGAGCACCAACGAAGTCTATACATACTCACGCCCTACCTCTATCTACCCTGAGTTTAGTATTATTACAACTAACCAAAAAGCAGAAACACTTACTAAAGCACATGGTAATCCTATAAATTTAATTAGTTTACTTAGCGATGAACGCTTTACCTATGGACAAGCCGCAGCACGACGTTTTTCACCACACATAAATATGATTATTGAAAACTCTTTGAGCCATCATAACGTGTCCTTGAGCTTAAGTAGTGATAATGAGAGTGGCGTTGTGATCGATAGGTTGAGGCATGGCTTTTTAGACTACTCGCTCGATTACCCTTTTATGGCCAGTTACTTTAACCAGCAACAACACCCTATAAAAATCGTTAGTATCCCCATAGCTCAAAATACGCGCTCATTAATCAAAGGAGCTGTAGGCTGTGCGACTAATGCACCTAATGATTTTGCTAATCAGGCAATTAAGAAAATTAATGCGGCATTAGAAAGTACCATACTAGAATCAGCGGCTCATCAACTAAGCCAGCGACACTGGCTAAGTGAACATATCGATAATTTTGATAAACAATATTATCAACACATAATTAAATTTGATTCACAGACCAGTGATGCTCCAATAAACACTGCTGACCAGAATCAGAATAAAGAGCAACCTTAAACTCTCGCCCGGCATTCACCATCCCTACGCCTGCAGGCGTGCCGGTCATAATAATATCGCCCTCTTCTAAACCCATAAACTCATTTACCTCTGCCAGAATTTGCGCAGGTTGGTGCAACATTAGCTGGGTTTCTCCGTGCTGAATTACTTTACCATCAATATGTAATTCAAATATAAACGATGTCATTTCTGGCGTTAACTCAATAAAATCACTAAATAATGCTGAGCCATCGAATGCTTTAGCACGTTCCCACGGCAAGCCCTTTTCTTTTAAACTGCTTTGCAAAGCTCGCTTAGTCAAATCGAGTCCAACCCCTACGCCTGCAAGCTGCTTATTTTTTATCACAAAGCATAATTCAGTTTCATAATGCAACGTATCACCGTTATGGGAAGAGAGTAAGGTATTAGTGATCGCGCTATTAGGCTTATTAAAAATTACCATTTGCTCAGGGTGTTCGTTGTTTAATTCAGCAATATGCGCACTGTAATTGCGCCCCACACAGACTATTTTTGAAGGCTGTATACTCTGCGAAGCCAGCTTTATTTGATTCATTCTCTCACCTGTTAATTACATAACGTTTTTAATATTTTGGCATACTCTCAAATAATTAACGCAAAAGCGAATGCAGTTTTATTATGTTTTTATGATAACTATTGAGCTGAATATAATCAATTACATAGAATGGAATAAAAGTAAGAAGGGACTAATTTGGTAGGTTTTTGTACTATGTGTTTAAAATAATAAGCAGGTACTCTCAGTACCTGCTTATTAATAGATTATTGACTACTTACAAGTAACACTTCCTTGCTCAGCAGTATTCGCTGTAATAGCCAGCTTAGCTATAGATACATGCCAATCACCTTGCGTGCTTAACTGCCAAGGAGAGAACACTTGTGCTAAATCAACACCCTGATCTGCAAAACAACTTAAGTTGATGTTTAATGTTTGCCATTGACCTGATTGCTCAAGGTTATCGGTAATATCAAACTTACCCTGACAACTTTCGCCACAACCCATAGCAATCCACAGCGGGCTTGATGCCGCTTTATCTACTTTAATTTGCATTTGCAATTGGCCATTGTTTTCAACGTATGAGCGTAAGTCAGATGGGAATGCCGCGGCTAAATTAACCCCAGCCATCGCTTGGCCATTAAAACGAATAGCGCGTGCATCTTCTTGCACCTCTTTATCAAATGTTTGGATGCTCACCGCACCTAATGACTCGCGACTGCTCGCCACCGTTTTTTGTTGCTCGCCACTTTTTAATACCAACGACCATGGTGCTTTTATAGCACGTTCAAACAACACTAAGTCGTCCAATTGTTCAGTCTGTTGAGTTTGCTCTACCAAGTCATCTTTAAGTACGTTGCTATCACCGTAGGTTAAGCCAAAACCATAAGGAAGTAATGGGCTATAAGCTTCGTCGTTGCGGTTTTCATTGTCGATTGGGTTATTCGGCCATGAAAACGATAACTTTCCTTTAAAGTCGTGGTTAATTGAACCGTCTGCATTTTTAAACAATACATCACTAATTGCATCACCTTCACTGCCTGGAAGCCAAATAGCAACAAACGCATCACTGGCATTTAGCTCAGCATTAACCCACATTGGGCGACCGCTAATAAATAATGATACAACAGGGATTCCTGCATCTTTAAACTTTCTCAGTAGCGCTAAATCGCTTTTATTACCGCGCTGGTATTCTAGGTTATCAACATCACCATTACCCTCTGCATATGGTTGCTCACCAAACACCACAATGGCTACATCTGGGCGTGCTTTGTATTTCCCTTCAACACTCAGCATTGCACTGCCACCAGCTTGCTCTACAGTATCTTTAATACCTGAGTAAATAGAGCTGCCGCCAGGGAAGTCACTGTTGGTATTGCCTGTTCCTTGCCACGTAACGCTCCAACCACCCGACTGCATGCCGATGTTATCAGCCCCTATGCCTGCGACTAATACGTTGGTCTTAGGCGATAATGGCAGTAACTGCTGCTTATTTTTAAGTAATACTAAAGATTCGCGTACAGCTTGTTTAGCCACTGCACGATGATCGCTACTACCAATAATTTCAGTTTTTCCAGAAAGAGGACGCTTCGCGGGGCTTGGTTTATCAAATAATCCTGCGCGCATTTTAACGCGTAGGATACGCGTTACCGCATCGTTAATTCTGCTTAGTGGAATTTCACCGCTATTAGCTTGGTTAACCAAGTTGCTAAATAGTGGTTTCCACTCATCTGGCGCCATGTACACGTCTAAGCCTGCATTAGCAGCTTGAGCACAGTTACTATTTGAACAGCCTTTAACTTGTCCATGGCCATTCCAATCGCCAACAACAAAGCCATCAAAACCCATTTTTTCTTTTAGTACATCGGTTAATAAGTATTTGCTACCGTGTATTTTATCGCCATGCCAGCTGTTAAACGAAGCCATAACCGTTTGCGCACCTGCACTCAAACCACCTACGTAACCTTGTGCATGAAGCGCAAATAACTCTTCTTCAGAGGCGATATTATTACCTTGATCGTCGCCATTGACAGTACCACCATCACCTAAAAAGTGCTTAACGGTGCTAACTACTCGCGTATCCGACAAAAAGTCTTCATCAACAGCGCCTTGCAACCCTTTAACGATAGAAGCGGAATACGCTTTCACTATTTCAGGGTCCTCAGAGTACCCTTCGTAAGTACGGCCCCAGCGGTCATCACGAACCACCGCAACAGTAGGTGCAAATACCCAATCTATACCGGTAACCATTACTTCTCGCGCAGTAGCGGCGGCTATTTTTTCAATAAGTGCAGGGTTGTTTGCAGCACCTAAACCAATATTATGCGGAAATAAGGTCGCGCCAATAACATTGTTGTGTCCATGTACCGCATCAGTGCCCCACATTGTAGGGATTGTGCTGCCATCTAAAGAATCATCAATCGATGCTTGATACATCTTTTCTGCTAAATCAACCCAATCTTCAGGGGTTGCATGTTTATTATTGTTTGGAAATGAACCACCACCATTTAAGTAAGAACCAAAACCATACTTACGCATATCTTCAACCGTGATATTACGGATTTCAGGTTGGATCATTTGCGCTATTTTTTGCTCTAGCGTCATATTCTTTAGCATATCAGCGATTTTTTGCTCCATTTGAGCATCGCTTTTAATACCTGTTTCTATTGTTGGCCAAATTTCTTTTTGATTTGTCGCATCACTAGCACTGTTAGAGGGTTGCGAACAACCGCTGCTGGTTATTGCTGCTAGCATCAGCGCAGTGATTGAAAAAGTGCGTTTAATAATCATAACATTCACCTAAAACTCAAAGAGGAGTTGACGTTGTTTTTTTTGCACCAAACAGCGCGAAATAAGTAATATATAAATAGCAACCAATGGGCAGAATAAGAGCTAATTGCACACCGATGTTATCAGCTAGCATACCTTGTAATAACGGAATAATGGCACCGCCAACAATCGCTAAACATAAAATACCCGAACCCTGCGAGGTGTATTTACCAAGCCCCTGCAGTGCTAAACTAAAAATAGTAGGAAACATAATAGAGTTACATAATCCAACTAATAAAATAGCCCACATAGCCAGTGACCCTTGACCCGTCATAGCAATTAACACAAGTAAGCCTGCTAAAATACCGTGACAAGCTAATACTTTGGCTGCGTTTAATTTTTGCATAATCGCGGCGCCAGCAAAGCGTCCTATCATTGCACCTGCAAAATAATAGCTAATGTAATGTGCTGCTTGTTGCTCTGGTAAGCCTGCAATATGATCAAGGGTTAAAAAGCCAACTAAAAAACTACCTATGGCCACTTCAGCCCCTACGTAAACAAAAATACCAATCGCGCCTAAAATAAGGTGACGATATTTCCATACACTGCCTAAATCAACAAACTCAGTGTCACCTTGGTTTTCTGCTTCACTGTCAATCGCTTTACCTAATTTAGGTAACTTTAAAAAAGCAAAAATAATCGCCAATGTTAATAAACTTGCACTGAGCATTAAATAAGGAAACTTAACTTGTTCTGCTGTAGCTTGACTAATTTCTGACAAAATTAACCAACTACCAAACAATGGCGCAACCGTTGTGCCTAAAGAGTTAAAAGCTTGAGTCATAGTTAAACGCGAAGACGCTGTTTTTGCAGGCCCTAATACGCTTACATAAGGGTTGGCAGAGACTTGTAAAATGGTGATCCCTGAAGCAAGTACAAACAAAGCAAGTAAAAATAGTTCGTAAACATGTGCCTCTGCAGCGGGGTAAAATAGTGCACACCCTATCGCAGCAACAACCAAACCAACAACAATACCAAATTGGTAACCTATTTTACTGACCAGCTTCCCTGCAGGAATTGACATAACAAAGTAGGCACCAAAAAAACAAAATTGTACCAACATTGCTTGGGTGTAATTAAGGGAGAACATTCCCTTTAAATACGGAATTAAAATATCGTTTAGGCAAGTAAGAAAACCCCACATAAAAAACAAGGTCGTAAGCGATGTTAACGCAAAGGTGTGTGTAGACCCTGGTTTTTGGCTGTTTTCTGCTGCCGGTAGTGGCTGTGTGATATGTGCCATAGTATAATCTCTAATTATTTTTTAATTATCAGATTGTTACCTCTATTTTATTGCGTTTAGTAAAACTTAAAATGCAGATAATAGTTGCAACACCAAATGTAAGCGCTTACATTTATAGCATATAGAGAAAATTTATCAATTTATTTACAAAAATATTGTAAGCGCTTACATTGTTGTATTATGTAATTTATATTGCTTAGCTAACTACTGTAAAGCTCATTATTATTTGCAAGCTTAAGGACGTATCTCATTGTGTTTAAAACAATCTCCTTACCAGGCACGTCAGCCCTCTTAAAGCCGCCGTTTATTTTTGGGGTTGCTACAGCCTCTTTTCAAATAGAGGGAAGTTACGATACCCGCCTCCCCTGTATTTGGGATACTTTTTGTAACAAACCAAACACCATTGCAGATAACAGTAACGGCAACCAAGCATGTAAACACATAGAATATTGGCAACAAGATGTACAAATGATTGCTGATTTAGCTGTAGACGCTTATCGTCTTTCGATTTCTTGGCCACGCGTTTTACACCAAGATGGCAGCTTGAATATTCAAGGAATGTCGTTTTATAAATCGCTATTACAAGCTTTAAAAGTGCGCAACATTAAAACTTATGTCACTTTATATCATTGGGATTTACCACAGCATTTAGAAGACAACGGTGGTTGGCTAAATCGCGATACCGCGTATCAATTTGCTCATTACACTCACATAGTAACTCAACAACTAGAGGGCTTAGTTGACTCTTATGCGACCTTAAATGAGCCTTTTTGTAGTGCCTACCTAGGCTATGAAATAGGGGTACATGCACCAGGCATAAAAAGTCAAAAAGCAGGACGCCAAGCAGCGCACCACTTACTGCTTGCCCATGGACTCGCAATGCAAGTGATACGTAAGAATTGCCCCACGATAGAAGCCGGTATAGTACTTAACTTTAGCCCATCCTATCCGCTTACCACTGCTGATGAACGCGCTGCTAAATTAGCTGATGACTATCATAACCAATGGTATATACGGGCAGTACTAGAGGGCTGTTACCCTGAAGTGATTAATGAGCTTGCAAATGATGCAAAGCCCCATATTAGTGATGGAGATATGGCAATTATTAGCCAAAAGATCGATTTTTTAGGGGTTAATTACTATACTCGTATTCATTACAAAAATACGCCAGATCATTGGTTTAGAGAAGTTTCTTTAGAGAATGTTGCCACCACCGATATGGGCTGGGAAGTTTACCCACAGGGATTGTGTGAATTACTACTTTCATTAAATGATCGTTACACTTTACCTAAAGTATATATAACAGAGAACGGCGCAGCGATGGCCGATGTATTAATAGACGGTAAAGTAGATGACATACAACGTATCGATTACTACCATAGCCACATTAATGCCGTTCATAATGCAGTTGAGCAAGGCGTGAATGTGCAAGGCTACTTTGCATGGAGCTTAATGGATAATTTTGAATGGGCCTATGGTTATGAAAAGCGCTTTGGGCTAGTCTATGTTGATTACCAAACTCAACAACGTACATTAAAACAAAGCGCGATTGCGTATCGTGATTTTCTTAAACAGCGCCAAAAATAATAACGAGTGGCTTTTATGCTGAGTAAAAAAGAAAAAATAGCTTACGGCCTAGGTGACACGGCCAGTAATATTATTTTTCAAACCGTAATGCTGTTTTTAACTTTTTTCTACACTGATATTTTTGGTATTTCGCCTGCTGTTGTGGGCACCCTTTTTTTAGTAGTTAGAGTTATTGATGCAGTAACTGATCCAATAATGGGCGCACTCACTGATGCCACTCATACTAAATACGGTAGCTACCGACCCTACCTACTTTGGCTTGCCATCCCTTTTGCCGTTATAAGCGTGATTACTTTTACTACCCCTGAGATGGATGACACCAACAAAATTATTTACGCGTTCGTTACCTACACCCTGCTAATGTTAGTTTACACCGCAATTAACATTCCTTATTCGGCACTTGGCGGCGTATTAAGTGGCAATCCCAACGAACGTGTCTCCATCCAATCATACCGGTTCGTATTTGGCATGTTAGGTGGTTTACTGGTTACAAGCTGCACCTTGCCTTTAGTAAAATGGTTTGGCAATGGTAATAACGAAATGGGCTATCAACTCACCATGCTGGTTATGAGTTGCCTAGGTGTGGTGTTATTTTTAATTTGTTTTCGTTACACCAAAGAGCGAGTGAGCAATCCACCGCATAAATTATCTTTAAAAACACAACTTCACTTTTTATGGCAAAATCAGCCGTTTAAAATCTTGTGTATGGCGGCGCTGGTATTATTAACCAGTATGGTATTGCGCACAACGTTGGCTATTTACTATGTAAAATATGTTCTTGGCAAAGAAGATTTAATCACCGAATTTGTAACCTTAGGTATGATTGGTAATATTTTAGGCTGCGCTTGCGCGCAACCTTTAAGTAAACGCCTTGATAAGAAAGCGGCTTATGTTTATCTGCAATATATTTCCGCCATATTGAGCTGCATTGCCTTTTTTGTTCCTAATGAACACGTTTTACTAGCGTTTTTAGTGTATTTTTTATGGTGTTTATTCACTCAAATGGCAACGCCTTTATTATGGGCAAAAATGGCTGATACTATTGATTACGGAGTCTGGCAAAATGGCCTTCGACTCACGGGTTTAGTTTACGCAAGCATCGTATTTTTTATCAAATTGGGGCTTGCATTAGGCGGAGCGATTGCCGGTTGGTTACTTGCTTATTATCAATATCAAGCCAATGTGGAATTAAGCGAGGCAACTAAAAATGGTATTTTAACCTCATTCACACTTTACCCTGCGATTGGTAGTGTACTTGTGGCATTAATAATGAGTAAATACAGCCTAGACAATAGAACCATTAAAAAAATCACTGCCGATTTAACACAGAAAAGCAATTTGTAGCAAGGAATAGTATGGCCACCATTTATGAAGTGTCAAAGCTTGCAGGGGTGTCACTTGCCACTGTTTCAAGAGTAATGAACAACAATGCAAACGTAAGTGATGCAACCAGAAAAAAAGTCACCTTAGCCATGGAAGAGCTGGGCTACCGCCCTAACTCTATTGCGCAATCACTGGCTTCTAATTGCTCGAATAGTGCGGGCTTGTTAGTTTCAGAGCTTAAGGGGCCATTTTATGGACCGATGATGAGCGGTATAGAGAACACCCTAAGAAATCAAGGTAAACACGTTATTATTACCGCAGGCCACAGTGACGCAGAGCGAGAGCAACAAGGCATCGAATTTTTAATTAGCCGTAACTGCGACGCACTTATTTTACATGTTGAAGCTATTAGTGATGAATACTTAATAAAACTCAGTAAAGGCAAAACCCCGTTTGTTTTGCTAAACCGCTATATTGAAGAGCTCGCCGACCGCTGTATTATTCTTGATAATACTAAAGGTGGCTATTTAGCCACTAAATACATTATTGAATCGGGCCATAAAGACATTGCGTATATTAGCGGCCCATTATGGAAAAAAGATGCCCAAGAACGCTTAAATGGACATAAACAAGCGCTTGATGAATTCGCCATTAAATTTGATGAAAATAATTTATTTGAAGGTGACTTTGTAGAAGAAAGTGGCTACGAAGGCTTCGCTACACTGTATAAAAACAACCCCGCCTTTACCGCCTTGGTATGTGCCAATGACGAAATGGCCACTGGTGCCATGGTGAGTGCCAGAGAGCATGGTATACAACTACCTTCGCAGCTTTCAATTATTGGCTACGATAACGTGTTTTTTACCCGTCACGTTTACCCTCCGTTGAGCACTATAAACTATCCTATCGATGAGATGGGTAAAGTGGCAGCGCAGTGGGTACTTAGTCATGTTTATCAAAAAAGCGTACACCCTATTCAAACGTTATTTGAGCCCGAGTTAGTTATACGCCAATCTGTGGTTAAACCTTTAACATCTAGGTAAGCTAATAGGGTGTTAAACAAGCTGATTGAGTAATGCTAAATTTATTGGTTTTAACAATACCTGCTCTATTTCTAGTTGCCTGATATGCACGGCATCGGGCTCCATACCACTAATAATAACGCGCTTAATATTAGGGTAATGCTGTTTAATAAACCCAGCCAGCTCTAAACCGGTTCCATCTGGCAAATGCATATCAAGTAATACTTTATCGTAATTACTATTATGCTCTAGTACTGCCTTACAGTCTTTAACACTTGTTGCTATATCGGTATCTACATCCAAGCTTTCTAGTAATAGCTGGGTAATTTGTGCGGCATCAGCATCATCTTCTACTAATAAAAAGCACTTCTTATCTCTACTCGGTTTAGGCATTGGCTGAATAGATGAAGTAGGCTGTTCTTTTTGCCCGAGCCTTAACTCTAAGCATTGATAAAGCAAGTTGGAATCGACAGGTTTGGCAATCATATCGTCAAACCCTAACGCATTGAGTTCGCTATGAATGCCTTTCATAGTCGCAGCAGTTAAGGCTATGATTGAACCTTTAAACCCTAGCTTTCTAAGCTCAATAGCAGCTTCTTTTCCGCCCATTACTGGCATGTGGATATCTAAAAATATAATATCGTAGGTTGCGTGCCCGTCTGCTAGCTGTTTTTTTACTTTTTCAAGCGCTTGCTTCCCATTATCAGCATAATCGACCGCAGCGCCTGCTGAACCAATTAAGTGACCAACTAACACACGTAAATCGCGTAAATCATCAACCACCAACACCTTACCGCTCACTTGGCAGGGTGCTACTTTTTGCTGCATATTGGGGGTTAAATCAAGTTTTAATAAATTGCGCTCTACCTGCCTGATATCACCAGGATATAAAGAAATGGTAAAGGTTGAGCCTTTACCTACGTGAGAGTCTAATGAAATATCCCCATGCATACGACTAAGTAGTTCAGAACAAATAGCTAAACCTAAGCCTGCACCACCTACTGAACGCGACTCTACATCAGCTATTTGCTCAAAAGGCTTAAAGATGAGAGCTTGTTTTTCTGAAGCAATACCTAAGCCTGAGTCTTTAATACTAAAAAATAGCATTTCACGCTCATTGACTACTTCAGTCCACGCGTTAACCACAATCTCGCCTTGCTCAGTAAATTTAATCGCGTTATTGATCAGGTTAATAAGAATTTGTCGAACTCGAGTGGCATCTACACGAATGACTAGTGGTAAAGGCTCCAGTGATTCAAACTTTAGTGATAAGCCTTTATCGAGTGCCGATACGCGCATTAATGTAAATACGTCGGCCATTAAGCTATCAAGGTTAACCTCCCCTAAACTCAGTTCGAGTTTATCGACAGCAATTTTAGATAAATCTAAAACATCATTTAGTAAGCTTAATAAATGCTTACCATTACGATAAATCACACCGAGCTCGTTTTCAGCCTGCTTGTTAAAGTCACTGAGCATCAACAACTCGGTATAACCTAAAATAGAAGATAGCGGTGTTCGCAATTCGTGGCTTAAATGTGCTAAAAAGCGATCTTTTGAACGGTTTTCAGCCTCGGCTTTTAAGCGTTCCACTCGCTCATCTTCTACATCACGGCGCGCTAATGCGTAGCGAATAGAGCGAGCAAACCGGCTACCACTCATTTCGTTTTTAACTAAGTAATCAACAGCTCCGGCATCAAGCGCTGCTGAATCGAGGGCATCGTTTGACTGCCCTGTAAGCATAATAATAGGCCCACAAAAACCATTTTTAAGCGCTTGTTTTAAAACACTTAAGCCATCAGATGCCCCTAAGCGATAATCAAGCAAGCAAATATCATGTTGATTTTTACTCAACACTTCCACCGCCTGCTCAGGAGAGCTTATCCAGTCTATGTCAAACACATGGGAACTGAGCTGCTCTAAATAGTCACGAGTTAAAATATAATCATCTTCATCGTCTTCAACCAATAGCAGTTTCGTTGCCTTTGCTAACATAGCGTCTCCTGTTTTAATAATATGCTTAATCGTTAAACGTGCTTGGTAGCTCTACAAACTCAACCCAGTATTTACCCAGCGTTTTCATCAACTCAACTAACCCGTCAAACGTAACCGGCTTAGTTATGTAAGACGCAGCGCCTAGGTTATAACCTTTAACCATGTCTTCTTCTTGCTTAGATGTGGTTAAAATTACCACTGGAATGCCTTTTAGGTTTGGATTTGCCTTAATAGCTTCAAGCGCTTCACGACCATCCATTCTCGGCATGTTTAAATCAAGTAAAATTAAGCCTGGTCTTGGCGAGATGCTTTTATCTACAAACTTGCCTTTGCGCTCTAGGTACTCTAAAAGTTCAACACCGTCTTCAACAAAATGTAATTCATTTAAAACGCGACTTTCAGCAAGCGCATCTTGGGTTAATAAACGATCATCTTCATCATCGTCTGCCATCAAAATGGTAATCGGTTTTACGTTTGTTAATGGCATATTATGCCTCTCCTTGTAATGTGAATAACTCTGCATCCACAGGTAATTTAATGATGAAAGTTGCCCCCTCACCTAGGGTGCTTATCGCAGCAATAGAGCCGCCGTGTCGTTCTACAATTCGACGACATACAGATAAACCAATACCCGTTCCTTTATATTCTGAACGGCCATGTAAACGTTGAAATGGTACAAATATTTTATCCGCGTACTCATCAGAGAAGCCGATACCATTATCTTTTACGGTAATGACATGCCAACATATTTCACTGTTATGATCTTCACTAAACTCACATACTCGTTCAAAGTCAACATTAACAACCGGGTCAACGTTAGGCGCTCTGAACTTCACTGCATTGGAAATTAAGTTTAAAAACAGCTGATGCATTTGACTCGGATCTGCCTGAATAATGGGCATATCAACCGTAACAACCTGTGCATTACACTCATTAATCGCTATTTCTAAATCACCTTTTATATCATTCAGAATGCTGTTTAAATCGGTATCGGTAAAATCTTTACCTCGGGTTGTTACTCGAGAGAACTCTAATAAATCATTAATTAAATTAGACATCCTTTGTGCGGCATTTTTCATGCGGGCAATATAATCTGCGCCTTTTTCACCTAATTCGTCTTTAAACATGCTTTCAAGCCGGTCACTAAATGCTTGAATTTTCCTTAACGGCTCTTGCAAATCATGGCTAGCAACAAAAGCAAACTCTTCTAACTCTCGGTTACTGCGACTCAATTCATCAGAATACAAGGTAAGCTCTTGAGTACGTTCAGTCACTTTACTGGCTAAAGTTTCATTTTGCATTTCAAGCTCGGCACGATACTCGGCCGCATTTTTCAAGTTCAACCTCGCCAATAAAAACATACCCAAAATCAATAATGCGCTGGTAACTGCAGTAATACCAAAAGTGATTTTAGCTTCTTTCTTAATTTGTTCTAATTTCGAAAAGTGACTAACTTTAAACAACAATTCACGCTCTTGAATATCATTAACCAACGCCCGAATCTCTCTGTAAAGATCACGCCCTTCATGTGTATTGAGCCTCAAAAGTGCGCGCTTTTCTTTATCGTTTAATGCTAATTCAACCGTTTTTTTCAGCTCAGCTATTTTAGCTTCAACCAGTAGTAACAGCTGTGCAATACGCTGTGCCTGCCCATCAATTTCAGAATGCAAGGCATTCACATGACTGGTTTGGGATTTTATTTGCGCAACAGCATCGTAATAAGGCACTAAATAATCATCAGCTTGGGTTAATAAATACCCTCGCTGTCCCGACTCGGCTTGCACTACCGAAAGATGCAATTGCTCTATCGCCGTGCTTAACATATTAGTGTTATCTAAACTTTGCTGAGTACGCGATAATCCTTGAATAGTATTAATGGCTAAAAAAGCATTACCAACAATAATACACAGCACTATAGAAATAAATAACGCCCATACTACATTTGCCTTACCTTGCTGTTTGCGTTTAATCATTTATCGTCCTGAATTAATTAGGGTTACTTCGACTCTGAAATAAGCTGCAAACTGTCACTGCACGCTTGGCAATTAGCAATTATTTTATCCAGTGCGGCGAGTGCTTTATCTTTTGGCATATCGTTTTCAAGTACTAGCTTAATTAGTTCAGCGTTCATCGAAATACGGTTTAGCGGCGCACGTGCGTCGTGTACCAGCTCATTCAAAGGTTTTGCCTGTTGTGGTGATGCCATTAAAGTCCTCGTTTTGTTGTTATTAAATTTGCATGCTGGTTATTTATACTCGCCAATACCACCATAAGCATTTAAACGGTTGTATAAGGTTTTAGTACTAATACCTAACATTTGTGCCGCTAATGTTTTATTACCTTGTACCTTATCGAGCGTGGCATGAATAAGCTCTTTTTCAACTTCTTCAATTGTTTGTCCTGCTGATACCTGTTTGTCTTCAGATTGAGTGTTAACCCTTGAAAAAGGCGACTCTAAGTTATCAGGTAATGTAATTGTGCTAGTTTGCGGGTCGCTCATAATAAAAGCGCGATGAATAGCATGGCGAAGTTCACGTACGTTACCTGGCCAGTCGTATGTTTGTAGCTCTTTAAGCTGTTCGTTAGCCCAGGCAAACGCTGTACCATTTTCATCGTTCAACTGACCTAAAAACGCTTTTGCGAGTAATGGAATATCTTCTTTTCGCTCTCGTAGTGGCGGTATATCAATTGGAAAAACAGCCAGTCTAAAGTAAATATCTTCACGTAAAATATTATTCTGCGCTAAATCGGTAAGAGAGCGGTTAGTCGCTGAAATAACACGGCAATTTACTGGTAACTCACGATTACCGCCTACTCGTGTTACTTTTTTAGTTTCAAGTACACGCAGTAAGTTAGGCTGCATATCAATCGGCATTTCAGTGACTTCATCAAGAAATAACGTTCCGCCGTCTGCTTGTTCAAACACGCCCTCTTTTCGAGCAATGGCACCGGTAAATGCGCCTTTTTCGTGGCCAAATAATTCACTGCCAATAAGCTCTTTAGAGAGTGCCCCACAGTTACTCGCCACCAGTGGACCTTCGCATTTACTAGCATTATGAATGGCTTGGGCTACCACCTCTTTACCTGAGCCACTTTCACCCATAAGCATAACATTAGCATTGGTTTTAGCTACACGCTCAATCATAGTATAAAGCTGTTGCATGGGCGCAGACTCGCCAATAAGCGTGTCAAAATGATGAGTAATAGCGGCGCTTTTCGCTTTTTTTACCGTTTTTTTAGGGCCATTTAAAACCAGTTCTAAATCTTCACGTTGCAGCGGCTTTAATAAATGCGACACATTAGGCTCACACATCTCAGCTAAAATACCTTTAACCGAAGGGTGACCTGAAATAAGGGTGACTTTAGGCGATTGACCAATCATTTTTAAGTGATCCAGCAAGTGCAAACCACTGCCATCAGGTAACATAAAATCGAGCAGCACATGATCAAAGGTGTTATTTTCAAACCATTGATGCGCTTCTTTTAAACTGGTTGCTGTATTAATGTTGTGGCCAAGAAACTCAACAATATGGCAAATAACATCACTGAATTCGACGTCGTCATCGACTAAAAGTATATTTAACATGAATAATCCCTGTGCTTTTTCACCATTCTACTTACCCTTTAATGTAAATGAAAGATATACATAATTAAGGTACAAAATGCAGCTGTTTTATTTTTAATCCACTAGTTTAATCATAAGTAGCTGTATAGGCGCTGAAATAGCGCTATTTTATGAGGCTTATTAAATCTCTATTAAAGCAATTAATATAACCAACTGATATAATTTATTTTTATTACAGGAGTTGTTATGCGCTTATTAAAAACCTACATTCATCCCTCAATCAATATTGAGCAAGGTCGTCAATTTTCTCGCCCAACCGCTCGCGCTATTGCATTTAAGCAACAACAAATTTTACTTATGTACACTCAGCGCTACGACGACTTTAGCTTACCTGGCGGTGGAATTGACTCACATGAAAGCATAGAGCAGGGGTTGGTCAGAGAACTAAGTGAAGAAACTGGCGCACAAAATATAAAAGTATGTAGCGAGTTTGGGCTTTACGAAGAGTACCGCCCTTGGTACAAAGATGACTTTGATATTATTCATATAGAATCATACTGCTACCTCTGCCAAATTGATGAGCAACTAGGCCAAGCACAGCTTGAACACTACGAAAAACAAAATGGCATGCAGGCTAAATGGGTTGATATTTTCCAAGCGATAGCCCATAACGAACGTACACTTGCAAACAGTGACAAGCAAGGGCTATCGATTATTCGCGAAACCTATCTGCTAAAAGCCATTGCTGCACAGTTTTTTACCTAAGTATTTAGGGTTGCGTTTGCGGTTCGCTCAGCGATTTTTTACCCACATAAAAGCGATATAGTCCCAGTAAGTTACTACTTAAAAATAGGCTTTCCATGAGTATTGCCACTGGCGAGCTGGCGAAAATATTATGTGTTATCCAAAAAGAGGTTCCCACCACCATACATAACCTTAAGTGCAAATCTCGATTTTGAAATGAAGCGATAGTTTGTATTAATGTCGCCACCAATGCAAAAACACTAAACCAATCTTGCCAAGTAAAATAAACTGCCAAGCAGCTTACAGCCATAAACCCAAACATAGCCCAAGTATGCTTATAATAAATACAGTAAAAATAACGTACCGCGGCAATAAACATTAAGCAGCCGGCACTGTTATAGCCCAATATAAAAAAGTGAGCAGAGGTTAATAATACTGAGGTAAATAAACAGCTTAAAATAATTCGTCGGGACTTAAACTGAAATGAAGCTAAGTCGAGTAAAGTAGCGACTGCTACTAACGATTGGGCAATTAAAAACATAACACTCCAAGGTATTAAGGCTTAAAATGGGGAGTGTATAGTGCTTTATGAAAACAGCACTTAACTTAAGTTAAGTCGCTTACGAATTCGTGATAACGAAATAGCCGAAATACCTATATACATTGCCACTTGGCTTAAACTTAGCTGCGCCAACCAGTGAGGTTTATGTTTGAGTAAATAGCAGTAACGCTGCTCGGGACTATTGAGTAATAAAAATGCTTCTTTGGCTTCTTTAAAAATAAGTTGCTGTGCAATAAGCTGCTGCTTAATCAGTTGATACTGTGCTTGCTCAAATAGTGTTAGTGGTACTTTAATTACATTGGCTTCGTTAATCACTTTTAATTGATAAAACGCAGGAGTTGAGGTCATCCAATTGGCAAACAGCAAAGCAAATTCATTTTTAAAATAGAACTCTTTACACTTTTGCACGCCGTCAATGTCGTCATGAATAGCGCCTAGAACCCCGTCCACAACTAAATACCCATAACTTTGCAGATCGCCTTGTTGCACTAATACGGTATTGGGCGCTATTAGTTGCTGAGGATACTTACCAGCCAATTGCACTTTAAACTTGTTTACTAGTGCTTCATAACTGTCGCCAAGCGATAAAAGTGGATTATCAGACATTAAAAATTACCATTTTTTCATTAAAGCATGTGTAATATCAGCCGCTGATACACCCACCCTAGGAATATATTTTTGGCCACACCATAAAGGTGAAAAATCACTTTTAGCACTTTTTTCAGCTAGAGTTCTTAAGGCTGTTATTGCACTGCTGGCATGTGGAAACGCAGGAACGCCCTTTGGTATAGCACCTAGCTCTTGCATTACTCGATTTTTAATACCCCGAGCAGCTCTACCAGAAAACAATGTAGTCAGTGTAGTCTCGTCTTGTTGTTGATCTAAAATAGCCTGTTGATGCAAAGCTGATGTTGTTGCCTCCTTACATAGTAAATAAGCGCTCCCTACTTGTACAGCACTCGCTCCTAACGCTTTAAACCGCTGTACATCATCGGCTGAAGCAATGCCACCAGCAGCAATAATAGGCAGTGATATATGCTCAACACAACGTTTAATTAACTGCTCAGTAGTTTGTTGTAAGCTTAAATCCATTGATAAAAAGTGCCCTCGATGGCCACCAGCTTCTATACCCTGAGCAATAATCCCATCAGCGCCATTTTCACTAAGCCAAATAGCTTCATCTAAAGTAGTAGCCGTTGAAATTATTTTAGTGCCCCAGCTTTTTATTTGCGCCACAATAGCTTGCTTAGGTAAACCAAAATGAAAACTAACTACTGCTGGCCTATAGGGGGCAATAATATCAACAACCGATTGATTTATAGGTTGACGGGAAGCCCCTGCAGTTAAACTTTGCGGGTCAATTTCATACTCTGCAAAATAAGGTGCCAGCATATTATGCCATAGCTGCTTTTGTTCGTTCGTGTAATCAGCAACCCTATGACAAAAAAAGTTAAGATTAAACGGCTTCGTTGTTTTTTGGCTAAGTACTTCTAGCTGCTCAATTAATTGTGCTGGTGATAACATGGCGCAAGGCAAAGAGCCCAAGCCTCCAGCCTCACTTACAGCAAGAGCAAGCTGCTCGTTTTGAACACCTGCCATAGGTGCCTGAATTATCGGTAAAGCGGTATTAAACAATGGTGGCTTCATTTGAACTCTCCCTGTAACTTTTTCAACAACTTGCACTATTTACAGAACCATAGCAAAAACAACAAGCAAACAACATCTAGATTTTAGTCATAAGCAATATAAAAACCATTACTAACAGATAGTTATGACTTTTTAATATCTAGAAACTAACTGGCTTTGGTTTTGCACCTATCCTATTACATAATTTGTTAGGAGGTAAAATGAGTAACACAGTTGATACGATCAATCCCGCAACCGAGCAAGTCATTAATAGCTACACGCTGCTTTCTCAAGCTCAAGCAGAACAAGTGATCGAAAAATCTCATGAAACATACTTAACATGGCGATTAACCTCGTTTACCGAGCGCGCAAAATATTTAAATAAATTAGCCTCTTTATTTGAAAGCCAAAAAGAAGCCTTAGCAAAACTAATGACCGAAGAAATGGGTAAAGTCTATGAGCAAGGCTTCCAAGAAGTTCAGCTTTGTGCTGACATTTGTCGTTATACCGCTGAGCATGGCGCCGATATGCTTAGCGACGAGGAGCGCGACATGCAAGGAGGTCGTGCAATCATAAGCTATCGCCCTACCGGTGTGCTGCTGGGTATTCAGCCATGGAACTTCCCACTTTATCAAGTTATTAGATACAGTGCCGCAAACATTATGGCGGGTAATACCACGGTATTAAAACACGCCGGTAATGTATTTGGTATGGCTGAAAAAATTGAAACATTATTTCTACAAGCAGGCTTTCCTGAACACTGCTTTAGCAACTTACTGGTTGATGGTAAAACTGCCAGCGCCCTTATTTCACACTCAGCGATTAGTGGCGTAACCTTTACTGGAAGTGATGGCACAGGTAAAAAAGTGGCAGAGCAAGCTGCTAAGCATGTTAAAAAAACCGTGCTAGAACTGGGTAGTAACGATGCTTTTGTTGTACTTGACGACGCTGATTTAGCCCTTGCAGTTAAAGCATGTTTACAAGGACGCATTATCAACAACGGCCAAACCTGTGTTGCAGCCAAGCGCTTTGTGGTGGTTGATTCACTCTACAATGACTTTAAAGAAGCACTAAGCCAGCAGTTTAAGGCGATAAAAATGGGCGACCCAATGGATGAAGATACTGAACTGGGTCCTATGGCACGCGAAGATTTACGCGACAAAATTCATCAGCAAGTACAAGACTCTGTCAATGCGGGTGCAAAAGTAATTGTAGGCGGCGAAATACCGCAACAAACAGGTTATTACTATCCACCAACTGTGCTGGAAAACCTTACACCGGGCATGCCTGCTTATGACGATGAGCTTTTTGGCCCTGTCGCATCTTTAATTAAAGCCAAAGATAACGACGACGCTATGCGTATCGCTAATGATTCACGCTATGGACTAGGCGGTGGTATATTTTCAAAAGATGAGAAGAAAGCCATTGAACTGGCCAAAAAGTATTTTGATACCGGCATGATTAATATTAATGGCTATGGTTTGGCACAACCAAACCTACCATTTGGCGGTGTTAAAGACAGTGGTTATGGCCGAGAGCATGGTGGCTTTGGGATTCGCGAATTTGTGAATGTTAAAAGCATCATGATCCATAGCTAGTATCAGGTATCAGGTATCAGGTATCAGGTATCAGGTATCAGGTATCAGGTATCAGGTTAGTAAAATTAAACACCGCGCTTGTAGCAAGCGCGGTGTTTTTTGTCTGATGAATTTTTAACACTCAACTGAATGGCTCGCTGTAGAAAATGCCGCAAACTTAAAAGCACTACCAAAATGTATTAAATGAGTTTATTTAAGAGAGTATTAATCTAATTTTTCATATAGCTGATATATATACCTATGAAAAATATCCGATACTTTTAATAATGCTGTCATGTTCAATGAATATTTTTTCTTTTCAAAAGAGTACCTAAAGTCAACAAAACTTGAATCAATATGCTCTAAAACTAAATCTAGTGACTTAAAATCACTAGGATAGTCAGAGTCCAAATAACAAAGTCGTAAACCATTTTGTAAATTTTCTGGAACTTTCTCAAAGAGTTTTGTTAGCCTATGGCCATTAATATCAGATTTTGAATAAAGATCTTTGTAATTACCAAAACTATCTCTACCATCATAATAAGTTTTTGCACTTAGACTTTTAATATACAACTCTACAGAAAAAGATGCGCATGTAATAAATGGAGAGCCTGGATGCTTTCTAACATATAAAGCATGAGCAGCATCATTAAACTCTATTGCCTTACCCATAATTTCTCTATTAGGGGTATTTGTCGAAAAAATATTATTCATAACTACTCAGGTGTTTAATTTAGATTATTAGAAATTTAAACGAATAAAATAATAAATTATTTAACATATTTTTCTTAATATAAATAAGATAAAAAACCTAAGCAACAACTCATATTTTACTTTCTTTCGCCTAAAACCTTTAACCTAATATCTGTACTATACCTAGCCCTTTTCAAACATAGGTACTTTGCGTTTATCTGCTTTGCTCATTGCCAGCTCTTGTATATCTTGCTGCTTTTGCTCACTTGGTTTTGTTTCTAGGGATTGCTGATTAGCATCTTCAAATACCAGTTCAGTTAGTAAGGCAAAATGATCGGAGCCATATTTAGCAAGGCGCTTTATCCTTTTTACACTAAAGCCTTTTGAATGAAACAAATGATCAAGCGGCCAACGCATAAAAAAGTAATTAGCGTGAAAAGTATTAAAAAAACCACGGCCTTTACGAGGGTCTAAAAAGCCACTAATTTGCATAAATAAACGAGTACTGCGTGACCAAGCAACATCATTTAAATCGCCAGCGACTATCGTAGGCCGAGTTGAATCTTTAAGAGCTTTAGCCACCATTATTAATTCGCTATCGCGCGGGCGTGATGAATCTTCTTCGGTTGGGCTTGGTGGCGCGGGATGAATAAAATGCCCCTGCATTTTTAACCCTTGGTGGTTTTCAAATAAAATATGAATAGAAGGAATGTCATCTTCTATAAGTGCACAAATTTGTGCATCGAGTATGTTAAATTTACTAAATACATGCATGCCGTAGCGGTTATCTTTTGGGCACTGTACTTGATAAGGGTAGTTTTTTTTAAGCACGGACAATTTATCTTGCCACCAACTATCGCTTTCTAAGGTGATAAGTAAATCGGGCTGATATTTATCGACTAAGTTAATTAACTGCTCACTATGTCGATTCGACATCAGTACATTAGCGGATAAGATTCTGATGCTATGATCACTACTTTTTGGCGCTGTTAATACTTCTTTTTTAGCAAACCAAGTGTAGGGATAAATCCACTTAGCTTGAAGCGCACAAATAATTAAAGCAACAGCCGCTATTAATGAGTATGCAATAAAGTCGATTTGCCACATACCTATTACTGCCACGATAATTACAGCGCTTGCTAGGTAGCACACCTGCAAGCGCACAAAGTCGCAACTACGTATCAAGTAATGCTGACTGTATGACAGGGGTAATAACGTTATTAATAACAAAAAGCCAGTAACTATGACCAATACAGTGAGCATTTATAAATCCTAATAGCGCTGTAAAATAGAGAGTATTTCACGAGTGTCGTGCACTAAGTGAATAATAGTGCGATCAACTTCAACTCGCACTGTGTCTCTTTCTCGGTCTATTACTCTAGCACGCTTATAAATGTCATGCCCAAGGATATCACCTTGATGATAAGATCTGTGCCACCCTGGTGGAGTCCACCCTTGACGAATTAACTGCTTGGCTTGTTTCTTAGAAAGCCATTTTTTATTATTGTATTGGTTATATTTTTGCTTTTTCCAGTGATGCTTTTTTGCGTGTTTATTCGCATGCTTGCCTGCATGTTTGTCTTTGTGTGGTACAGCAAATGCGTTTGTTGCCGTTAGCGCAAAAACCATTACTAAAATACTGATTAGTGATTTCATGGCGATTCTCCAGTGTGATCATTACTGAAGAGTATTAACGGCTAAGCCTGAACATTACATGAAATGAGAAAAATTAACGTTGCTTGTACTGTGTTTTACAATGACTGCGCATAATCGCGGGGTCGCGTAACTTTAGGTGTTTAGTTTTACGCCCAGCATGGCGCTTACGCCATACTTTAAATGACCCGCTAGAGATATGCTCCCGCATAAAATTAACTAATTGAGAGTAATTTAGCCCATACAGATTTTCAATGGCTTCAAATGGCGTTCTGTCTTCCCATGCCATTTCTATAATGCGTGATTGCTGTTCTTGGTTAAACATATTAATTCCAAATTTGGTTGATACGCAAAAGTTAAATTTAGCGATCATCACTTGCTTGTGATGTTAAAAATATAACCTCTTTTCATTTATTAACTTTAATTAAGTGTATGATTAATCTACACACTGAAACCGGAGCTAAAAGGATGTTTACAAAACTACCTAAGTGGGTCGAATATGGTGCGTTTACCCTCGCTTTTATTGCCGGTATGGTAAACGCAGTAGGTTTATTAGGGTTTGAACAGCAAGCAATTTCTCACGTTTCAGGGTCGGTGACTTCATTAGCTATTGAACTTACTACCAACATCAAGGCAGCGTTATTTTTAATTGCGATTGTACTGAGTTTTATATTTGGCTCGGCATTAACAGGCTTAATGCTTTCAGGCGGTTCACTTAAGCTAGGCCGCCATTACGATACGCTCTTATTTATTGAGGGTATTTTACTGCTGTTAAGCGCACAGCTACTTCAATATTCTTACCCTTACGCACTTACACTTGCTTCTGCGGCCTGCGGCTTACAAAATGCTTTAGCCACTAACTACAGCGGCGCAGTTGTGCGAACCACTCACTTAACCGGTATTTTTACCGATCTGGGTTTGATGTTTGGTAAAGCCCTAAAAGGAGAAGCTTTTGACAATAGAAAATGCTTGGTCTTTGTATTAATTATTGCCGGGTTTTTAGCCGGCGGAGTGGTAAGTGTATTACTATTTAAACATTACTCAGTGCTCACTTTAGTTTTTCCGGGCATTTTTTGTATTGTTTTATCGATTACTTATCGGGTTTATAGGTTGAGTGTGCTTTAACCAATTCACAAAATCCCCTACCCTAAACTTATCAAATTGCCGATGTGCTGGAATTTATGAAATATTACTATTTACCCCCGTTATTGTTATGCAGTCAGTTAGGTTTAATTAATAGTGCGTGTGCTGAAGATACCGCGCAATCAATTGAACGTATCACCACCACAGCATCGCGTAGTGAAGCGCTTTCCACGCCATTACCACTGGTGATCAGTGTATTAAGTGAATCACAGCTTGAGCTTATAGCTCCTACCCATGTAGAGGAAGCGCTACAACGCGTTGCAGGTGCCAATGTCCAACGTGGGAATGGCCAAGAGTATTTACCGGCTCTGCGCTCGCAAGTACTTTCTGGAACGGGCGCTTGTGGTGGTGTTTTAACCGCAGAAGATGGCATAGCTCTTCGTGCAGCTGGTTTTTGTAATATCAATGAACTATTCGAAGCGCATAGCGAAATGGCAGAGCGCATTGAAGTATTAAAAGGCCCAGGTTCTGCACTTTATGGTTCTAATGCAGTGCATGGTGTAATTAACGTTATTACCCCTGATACTACGCAAGGTGGTGGTTTACTAGGCTTTGATTATGGCTCTTATGGTTATGCTCGCTATAAATTACGTGCAGGCCATACCATGGATAATTCAGGCCTAGGTATTAATGCTAGTTTTACTGATGATAGCGGTTATCGAGATGACGAAAGCGTAAAACAACAAAAAATAAATGTGCGCCATCGCTATAATAATAACAACCTAAGCTTAGTTTCTGGGCTTACGTATACTAATTTAGATCAACAAACTGCTGGTTATATTAGCGGTTTTCAAAGCTATAAAGATGAAGATATAGCACAGCAAAACTTTGATCCCGACGCCTTTAGAAAAGCTCGCTCGCTTAGGGCTTGGAGTAAAGCAAGCTGGCAATTAGGAGAGAACACTCTAGTTGTTACTCCTTATATTCGTGACCAAAGTATGGACTTTTTTAAACACTTTCTACCCGGCACACCACTTGAAAAAAATAGCCAAACTGGGTTTGGTCTACAATCGCTTTATCAGCATTATGTGAACGACAATACCAACCTAAAGCTTGGTTTTGATGGTGAGTTTACCCAAGCCGATTTTTTACAAACCCAAGATAAACCGACTCAAGGTTCTGCGTTTTTAGTGGCCACAGTGCCGCAAGGTAAACATTACGATTACCAAGTCGATGCCACCTTATATGCCCCATTTGCCGCTATTGATTGGCAGCTAAATAATTGGCTTATAACTGCAGGTCTACGTTATGAGCATATGCAATATAACTATCAAAACAATATGCTTACAGGGCGTACGAAAGAAGATGGCAGTAAATGTGGTTTTGGTGGCTGTCGTTATAGTCGCCCCGAGAGCACTAAAAACAGCTTTAGTAATCTTTCGCCAAAACTCGGTGTGAGCTATCAGCTTAATATTAACAATACACTATACGCTAACTTTTCAAGAGGCTATAGAGCCCCACAAGCAGCTGAGCTTTATCAATTACAACGCGAGCAAAGTACTGCCGACTTAGATGCAGAAATAGCAAATAATGCTGAGTTAGGTATCAAAGGGGTGTACAACAATACTCGCTACGGTTTGTCGGCTTATGCGATGAGCAAGCACAATACCATCTACCGTGACAGTGACTTTTTTACTGTTAATGACGGCCAAACTCGACATCGTGGCATTGAGCTTGAGTTAGCACACAGCTTTAATCAGCACTTTTCGATTAATTTTGCAGGTACTTATGCCAAACATACGTACTCGAATGAGCAAATCATCGGCAGTATTAATATTAAAGGTAACGATATTGATACCGCACCTCGAAAGGTCGCTAATATCGATTTTAACTGGCAAGCCAACGAGCGTGTTAACCTTGCTCTGCAATGGCACTATGTGAGTCGCTATTTTACCGACCCTGAAAACTTACATGAATATCAAGGTCACGATATTTTAAGCTTGCGCGGCCAATGGCAAATAAGCCCACAGCTATTACTGAGTGCGCGAATAATAAATCTAACCAACACGGCTTACGCACAGCGCGCAGATTACACTAGTTTTACTGGCGATCGTTACTTCCCAGGAAAACCGCGTAATGCCATGTTGTCTGTAAGTTACCAATGGTAAAACAAAAAATGCGCTATATAAGCTATATAGCGCATTCTTTTTATTCATTTATTTGCTTATCTAACGGCCAGTACAATTAGACCAGGCACCACAAAGAACGACCCTAACACATAGCCTAATGCAGCTGATTTATTCTTTGTACCAATTTCGGCTAGCTTTTCGGCTAACTTAAGCGGAATTTCACGTAGTACAGGAATTCCGTAAATTAGTGCAACCGCAAATACATTAAACATAACGTGTACTAAAGCAATCGTTAGCGCCACTTCAGCCATAGGCCCTGTGATTGATGTGGCGGCTAATAAAGCGGTAATGGTTGTACCAATATTAGCGCCTAGCGTAAATGGATAGATTTGACGTGTAGTAAACACACCACTTCCCGCAAGTGGGATCATTAAACTCGTGGTAGTTGATGACGACTGAACCATAACTGTTACCGCCGCACCTGATGTTATACCTGCGATAGGCCCGCGCCCAATTGCACCATGCAGTATATCTTTTGCAGTGCCAACCAATGCTTTTTTAAGTAGTTTACCTAATGTAGTTACGGCAAATAAAATCAAACAAATACCTGCTATAACCATCGCTGCACCTAGCATTTTTGTGTCTAGGAAGCTAAATGCATCTTTTATTACACCCACAGCAGGTTTAACAAGTGGTTTAATAAAGTTGTAGCTCTTTAATGATAAGTCAGCATCACCAATAAATAGATGCGACAAAGCAGCTGACATTTTTTGCAGCAAACCAAACATTATCTCAAGCGGTAAAAATATAATAACGGCAAATAAATTAAAGAAATCATGAACCGTTGATGCTGCAAACGCACGTTGAAACTCTTCTTTAGAGCGAATATGACCAATAGACACTAAGGTGTTAGTAATAGTAGTACCAATATTTGCACCCATCACCATTGGAATAGCAATACTTAACGGTAAACCGCCAGCAACAAGGCCCACTATTACTGAGGTAACCGTTGATGACGATTGCACTAAAGCCGTTGCCAAAGCACCTAATAATAATGCAATAAACGGGTTGGTTGCGAATGCAAAAATTTCTTTTGCTCCCTCAGTACCGCCCGACGCTAATTTAAAACCACCACTGACAGTGCCAACGGCTACCAGGACTAAATAAACTAAAAAGGCGATAGCAGCCCAGTTAAGCGTTTTTATTAATAGCGTATTGCGCTTTGATTCACTCATGTTTAAATCTCAGTTTTTGTCTTACCGATTATGGCATTTTGATGACGTTTTTGTTTCAGAGCGCATTAGAACACCTAAATATTACAGAAATATTTCAATTCGATTAACGTGCTTGAGTGAGTAAAGAGATTAATACAAAGAAACAACTCATGCGCACAGCGCTATTAAAAACAGATAGCAAAGTTACTTTATTATCAGCCACTTAAAAAAGTTACTTTTAACTTAGCATTTCACAGTGATTTACAAATGCCTACAAAACACATTAATAACGGCAATTAAATTATTAATTACCGTTATTGTAATGAGAAAAAACAATGAAGACTTTTAAAAAACTTAAGTAGTTTGGATTAAGAGTAACCCCTAAAACCACATAAAAAATCACCATTAGAGGGAAATTCAATTGAGTTTAATTAACCTAAATTGTTTTTTACCTCGCTGTATTAACCAAAAACGTTGATGCAATGCCAAATTTAACTGACTATGATCAGCCGAAATTGTTTCACCATTAATTTTTACTGCGTTTGCAGCTATCAGTTCTCTTGCGGCACGCTTAGAGTTTGCTAAACCACTGAGAACCAATAGCGCGGAGGTGGTTATATTAATTTCAGTAAGGGTTATTACTGGTAAGCCATCTTGTTCTAATTGTGCTAAATCATTTAAATTTAAGGTTTGTACTTGTCCATTAAATAACAACTCAGTGATACGCTGCGCACTTGCCAAGCCTTCTTCAGCATGAATAAAACGGGTTAATTGCTCAGCTAAAATGCGCTGTGCTTGAGGTTTTTGGCCGCTTATCTTATCGTTTGCTTCTATGGCCTCAATTTCTTTAACTGATAAAAAGGTATAAAAACGCAAAAAGTTATACACATCAGCATCTTCACAATTTAACCAAAACTGATAAAAGCGATACGGCGAGGTTTTTTTAGGGTCGAGCCAAATAGCACCGCCCTCAGTTTTTCCAAATTTTGTACCATCTGACTTAGTAATAAGTGGCAGTGTTAAACCAAACACTGTTTGCTGGTTTAAACGGCGGGTTAAATCAATTCCACTGACAATATTACCCCACTGATCGTTACCGCCTATCTGCAAAGTACAATTTAACTCACTATTGAGCTTAGCAAAGTCATACGACTGCAATAAGGAGTAACTAAATTCAGTAAACGACAACCCTTGCTCTGGACGTTGCAAACGTTGTTTTACTGACTCACGGTTGATCATGGTATTAATTGAAAAGTGTTTACCTACATCACGAAAAAAGTCTAATACATCAATACAGCTAAACCAGTCAGCGTTATTTTTTATCTGCAGTGGCTTGTTTAAATGCGGACCAAGTACACTTTCAACTTGGTTTGCAAGCGCTGTCACCCATTGTGACACCGTTTGTTTGGTATTTAGGCTACGCTCAGTGGCTTTAAAGCTCGGGTCACCAATCAACCCAGTAGCCCCCCCAATTAATGCCACACCTTGATGCCCTGCATCCATAAAACGCTTTAGCATTATTAATGGTACTAAGTGCCCTATGTGTAAGCTACCTGCGGTAGGATCGAAGCCACAGTAAACCACCTGTGGAGTTTTAAGCTTATGGGTTAATTGCTCAATATTACTCACTTGAGAGACTAAACCACGCTGCATAATGTCGCTAAGTAAATGTGCTGTCATCGTATTTCTCAAAATTATCTATAAGAAAAATACTAATTAAACTCAGCGATGTGCACTATATCCCTAAAGGGACATAAACGCGCTTTATTTTGTCAGCATTAAATGGTTTAAAAACAGTCGAAAAAATTCACTCAGTGAAGCAACGTTTAACTGTGCATATATACGTTTACGATGGTTTTTAACTGTACCTAGGGCAATCCCAAGCTGAGAAGCAATATCTGCGGAGTCGCAACCTTGCACAATTAAACAAGCAACCTGATGCTCTCGTTGAGTGAGTTGTTGGTTAGCAAATGACGTGAGGGCATTTTCTATAAGCTGCCCAGTAACTGAACTATTAAATTGATTTAATAGTAATTTTTGGCTACCCCAATGTTGGCTACACAGTGCTTTTATTAAATTAAAATGTGCTATTAATTGCTGCTTTTGCAACGCACTAAAGCGCTGGTTATTGGATAATAAACCAAGGTAAATAACAATCGAGCGACCGTTACCTATATTAGTACAAATACTTAGCTCATCAGTCCAGTCAGTGTGAGTATAAAACTGCTGTTGATATGCCTTAAAGGTCAGTTCATCTTGATAACGAGCTATATCAGCGAGCCGAAATACTCCTTCCTCAGCTTTACTAACCAGTTCAGTATAAAAAGGGTCGTTTACAAACGAGTTAGTAAGGTAGCGCTGAAATAAAAGTTCACGCTGTTTCTCGATAGAATCGAATAAATAAATGGGATGCTTATTTACTCTGCAAGCCAATACAACCGCACAATCAAACTCAACAATAAGGGCAATGTAATTAACCAGCTTTTGCGCAAAACTGGTCCCCTTTATAGCTTGTACACATTGCGCTAACGCATCTTGCTGAGTTAATTGCTGCTGCGAGTCCGACTGCATTATGATGCCATTTTACACTGAGTATTACTGATACAAGTTTGCTTGCTTAATACTGGCAAAATCATTAAAACGCACGCCGTGTTGGCGCATCACTTCAAGGATTTTTTTACTGATCATTTGTCGTAAATAAAACGGCTGATTCGGCACAAAATGATGAATAGTATGAGTATGCCCAAAGTTAAAGCAAAATAAATTAAATGGCATAAACAAACGGCTGGTGATGACGTGAGTTTGTTCAAGCATATTATTAACACCGCCGTAATAATGCATACTTGAAGTAACAAAATTAAGTGAGCTCGAACGCACAATATTAGGCACAATCAGCACCACCATTAGAAATTCAAACACATTCATTGCATCAAGCAGCAATACAGGTGAATTAGCAGCCAGTGGAGTGAACAAATTAACTAAGTGAAACACAATTACGCTATATAAAATGGCGAAATACGCAGTAGTAATGGGAAAACCTGCATTAAACACTTTAAAGAAGCTAAACCCATTAATTTCTTTACTAAAACGTTTTGCATTAATTAATAAACCGAGTAATCCATCAACAATTACCAAGGCACGTAAAAACGGATTTTTAATACCATTACCTACCAAACGCTCTTCTAAATCTTGCTCAGTACCCGACGTTTTGTGATGATGTAAATGCATCTTGCGACGGTACCATGGGCTTATGGTATTAGGACGCATCAGCCACACGGTTAACATCATAAAATTATGCAAAAATGGTTGGTTGCTAAAGTACTGTTTGTGGATTAAGTCATGCTCAAGCTCATGGGAAATTGAGGTAGCAATGGCCGCTAAAATAATGCATAGCCAAGCGGGAATAATAGCAAAATAATACAGCGTGCCAATTCCGATTAATGCACTCAAAGAAAGTAATAAAATAGCCATTCCTAAGGTATTTTGATGCATTAATAGCGGGTGTTTTTTACGCAGTAATGCTTCTTCAGCCTTAATCGCTTTTACAATGGCTTGAATGTTCTGTTTTGCGGTTAGTTGAGTCATGATGTTTTATTCGCAACAAGAGGTTGAGGTATATAATACCCGAGTCAAAACACATTGCATAACTTAGCACACCCGTATCAATGAAAAATACGATTAAAGTCAGGCCTGTGTTTACTATATAACCTTAGTTCTGGATAAGAGACCTATCTCAAGCAGAGCTTAAGGTTAGGTAAACCCAAAACGTTTACAGGCCAAGTTTAGATCAAAACCTACTGCTTATAAAAGTAGCAATGTTGGACACATTTTTTGTAATTAAAATCCGGCAACTCAAATCTTAGGCATAAAAAAACCCCTGCTAAATCTAGCAGGGGCTATAAAAAGTGGTACCAGCGGCCGGACTTTTACTTATAACAGCGGCACCTCACGTGCCGCTCGAGTCCGGCAACTCAAATCTTAGGCATAAAAAAACCCCAACCAATTTGGTCGGGGCTATAAAAAGTGGTACCAGCGGCCGGACTTGAACCGGCACGCCTTGCGGCAGGGGATTTTGAATCCCCCATGTATACCAATTTCATCACGCTGGCATCATTTTTCTTTAACCTTCTAAACACGAGAAGATAAAGAAAAACCACTTAAGAGTGAAAGATTATGTACCCTCTTCCATCTCATTGCCTAGCATTATACAAACAATGAGCAAAGCGGCAAGCGTTTTATGTCTTAAGCGTGATCGACCGCTTAACATTTAGGCAACCATTAACATTTGAGCCAATACCGAGTTAAGCACGTAGCGTAATAGGTAGTATTTAACGGCTTATTTGCTAAACTATCGCGCACATTAACAGTGAGAGTATATTTATGTCGGCTGAGTTTCCACGAGCAGGGTTTTGGCGTCGTTTTGCGTCATTGGTGTACGACACATTAGCTATTATCGCTTTTGCGATGCTAACGGTGGTATTGTATTTATTTGCTATCCAAGGGCTTATTTCCCTTGATTTTATTGCCCTTAATGGCGCTGAAGATGTCTCTGCACGTATTCAGGATTCACTATTACTTTCTGGTATTCGCAGCTCGCTGCTGGTGCTTGTTGGCTTGGTATTTTTTGGTTATTTTTGGACTAAAAGTGGGCAAACAATTGGTATGCGAGCATGGCGCTTAAAAGTACAAACCAACCAAGGAAGTTTAATTAGCTGGCCACAAGCTATTATCCGCAGTATCAGCGCATTACTTGGTTTAGGGAATTTAGTGGTATTAGTGGATTTTAAAAATAAAAAAGCACTGCAAGATTACTTATCAAAAACCGAAGTAGTTACGCTCACCAAAGAAGAAAATAAACGCGTGTATCGCGAACTAGATTAATACTTAATCTAGTGAATTGGTATAAGCTAAAGCATAAAAAAACGCGGCACTTTTAAAAAAGGCCGCGTTTTTTATTTAAGCTTTAAGTCTAGCTACACCCGCTTATTCATCAAATAAGCTGCAAACCCAGTAAATAAAATGCTCGGTAGAACGGCGCCTACAATGGCTGGGATTTGATATACCATTACCACAGGGCCAAATATCTCATTAGTTAAGTGAAACACTATCCCCGTTACCACTCCCATGATAATTCGTGCCCCCATAGTTACGGTTCGCAACGGACCAAATATAAACGATAAGGCAACCAACAACATCACAGCAATAGACACTGGCTGCATTAATTTACGCCATAGTGCTAAATCATAGGTACTTGTATCTTGCTCATTTTGCTGTAAATAAGCTAAATATGACCACAATCCTGAAAATGACAGTGACTCTGGTTTTACTGAAACCACGCCAAGTTTTTCACCGGTCAGCTGAGATGAGTAAAACTCTTCAGTAACTTGCTCCGTGGTAATTAGCTCTTCACTGATCAATACTTTGTTCACATCGCGCAGTAGCCAGCCATTATCACGCCCTACTGCTTCTTTTGCTTTAGTAATTTGTGTAAGTTGCAACGACTTATCAAAGTGGTACATATTTACGCCGCGCAGCATGCCATTTTGGTCAACATCTTCAATATTAATAAAGTTACTGCCATCTTTAGCCCACACGCCTTTTTGTGCATTAAATACATCCCCGCCATGAATAGCTTGGTTACGCATTTCTTTGGCGTGCAGCTGAGCAGCGGGCGCCCCCCACTCACCTAGCGCCATTACGCACAGCGCCATAAAAATTGCGGTTTTCATTACCGAGCCAATGATTTGTAAACGCGACATACCCGCGGCTTGCATTACTACCAACTCACTATTAGAAGCTAAAGCGCCTAACCCAGTTAAGCCACCAATAAGTGCTGCCATTGGGAAAAACACCACTAAATCGCCGGGCATACTATAAATGGTATATAGCAAGGCGGTCATAATATCGTAACTACCTCGGCCAACCGATTTAAGTTGCTCTATAAATTTTATTAAAGTACTGATCCCCACCAACACCATTAGTGCAAATCCAGTCGTTTGCATAATGCTACGGCCTAAATACCAATCAAGCGTTTTCATCATATGTGTTGCTCCCGTTTAGTCACGACAGCCTTCAGCCAAACACCTAATGGGCGGCCTTTAATAATTAATAAACTACCTATAAATAATGCACTTAGGTGAATCCACCATAGGCCAATAGAGGGCGGAATTTTCCCATCTTCTACCGCAAACTTAGCCGCGTTGAGTAAAATGAAATACCCTAAATATAAGCTCAAAGCGGGCACTAATTTAGCAAATTTACCTTGGCGTGGATTAACAACGCTCAGGGGTACTGCTAGTAAAGTTAATAATGGAATAGATAACGGAATAGCTAAACGCCATTGCCACTGTGCAATTGCTTCTGGAGTGTTAATAGACATTAACTCACGAGTTGGCACGGCTTCTAACTTACGACGTTGATGTTCTATTTCTTGCTCGCGAATTTGTACGCTGTAACCATCAAACTCAGTCAAGTTAAGTGAAGGCGCTTCGCCGTCAGTTTCATAGCGCTTACCATCAGTGAGCACTAACTGCTGTTCACCATTTTGCGCTTCAATAACAACGCCCTGCTCTGCATAAACTAAACGTGCTAGGTCACTTTTTTCACTATCGGGTAGTTGTGCCACAAAAACTTTGTTGAGCTCTTTGCCGCCATTTTCAATATTATGAATAAACACCACGGCTTTTTCGTTACCGGTTTGTTGAAAACGTCCAGCTCGAAGTGCAGATAAACCAGCATCAGCCTTGGCTTGCTCTTTAAGTTGATATTCTTGTTCGCTTGCCCACGGTGCAATATACAAAGTAAGTACCGCGGCCAACAACGCTAAAATGACACTTGAAATTAGCGTAATACGCACTACATACCACTCACTCACGCCACAGGCTTTAAGTACTGTCATTTCACTGTCGGCGTAAATCCGGCTGTAAGCTAAAATAATTCCTAAAAATAAGCTCAGAGGCAAAATTAACGATGCCAACTGCGGCAATTTAAGCGCAATCATGGCAAACACAAGCTTTGCTGGGATACTACCTTCTGAGGCATCACCAAGAATGACAACAAACTTTTGCGACAAAAATATGGTCATTAAAGTTAAAAATACGGCGACCTGCGATTTTAAAACCTCAGTGGTCAAATAACGGAAAATTAGCAACATTCGCCCCTGTTAAACATGGAATTTCAATTTAGTAATAAAAAACAATGAGTGAACTAGTTAATTCACTCATTTTAAATGAGTATTAAGCACATATTATAAGCCATCAATATTAATTATCCTACCTAACATCACGATATAATGTTGCATTAGTAACCCTTAAGCATATAAAGTTCAAATACACAGTAAGAGTCGAGTAAAATCTACTAATATTAGCGCTAGACCTAAAAATTTAGGTAAAAAGACTAGAAAACACATTTTTAGTCCCAACTTAGCTTCTATAGATGACTCAAAATCAGGAGTGACAATGGAATTCAACGTAAAAAGTGGTAGCCCAGAAAAACAACGCAGTGCATGTATTGTTGTTGGCGTATACGAACCACGCAGGTTATCCCCCATTGGTGAACAACTTGATAAAATCAGCGATGGTTATATCTCAAATTTATTACGCCGTGGCGACTTAGAAGGTAAGCCAGGGCAAGTATTACTATTACACCATGTACCTAATATTTTAAGCGAACGTATTCTACTCGTTGGCTGCGGTAAAGAACGCGAACTAGACGATAAACAATATAAACAAATTATTTCAAAAACTATCAACACCTTAAATGAAACAGGCTCGATGGAAGCAGTGTGCTTTTTAACTGAGCAACACGTTAAAGGCCGTGATACCTATTGGAAAGTGCGTCAAGCGGTAGAAACAACCCAAGACTGTTTATACACCTTCAATCAGCTAAAAAGTAAGAAAGTAGACCCACGTCGTCCACTGCGTAAAATGGTATTTAACGTTCCTACGCGCCGGGAACTGACTATAGGTGAAAGTGCCATTGAGCATGGCCTAGCGATTGCTGCTGGTAGCAAATTGTGCAAAGACGTTGCTAATATGCCGCCTAATATTTGTAATCCAGCGTATCTCGGCGAGCAAGCCAAAGAACTTGAGACTAATTTTGACAACATCACTGTTGAGCTGATTGGCGAAGATAAAATGGCAGAACTAGGTATGAACTCATACCTAGCAGTTGGTCGTGGTAGTGATAACGAATCGGTTATGTCGGTAATTAACTACAAAGGCGCAGGCGATGACCAAGCGCCTATCGTATTAGTTGGTAAAGGCTTAACCTTTGACTCAGGCGGTATTTCATTAAAACCAGGCGAAGGCATGGATGAAATGAAATACGACATGGGCGGTGCTGCTGGTGTTATTGGTGCCATGCGCTCGCTTGCACAAATGCAGCTACCTATAAATGTAATTGGCGTTTTAGCCGGTTGTGAAAACATGCCAAGCTCAAACGCCTATCGCCCAGGTGATATTTTAACCACTATGTCTGGGCAAACGGTTGAAGTACTTAATACTGATGCCGAAGGCCGTTTAGTGTTATGTGACGCGCTAACCTATGTTGAGCGTTTTGAACCAGAAACCGTGATTGATGTGGCAACATTAACCGGTGCATGTATTGTTGCTTTAGGTGCCCATGCTACGGGTTTATTAGCAAACCATAATCCACTGGCGCATGATTTATTAAAAGCGTCGGAGCAAAGTGGCGATCGTGCATGGCAACTGCCATTATGGGATGATTATCAAGATCAACTAGAAAGCCCATTTGCCGACTTTACTAACTTAGGTGGCCGAGCTGCAGGTACTATTACTGCGGCCTGTTTCTTATCTAAATTTACTAAAAAGTATAACTGGGCACATTTAGATATTGCCGGTACGGCATGGCGCAGCGGCGCTAAAAAAGGTGCAACGGGGCGCCCTGTACCTATGCTAACTCAGTATTTATTAAACCGAGCAGGCATTAACGAAGCAACCCAAGACTAACAAACCTGTAAAAGGCTTCACAGCCCAATATAGAGTATAAAATAAGGCGCTTTTAAAGCGCCTTATTTATTGGGTATTAATTGAAGCAAACCCCGTTATATGGCAAAATCCCCTTCTTAATTTGTGTGTATTTAATAACAGCACAATCAATGTCATGGGAAATCCCGATACAATGAACATGAATGCCCAGTTTTTCATTTTAAAGCAACAAGATGAGTCATTAGCTAAAGCCGATGATCACTTTGCTTTAGCAGCTCAAATAGCTGGGCAACAGTATCGGCTTGGTCAACGCGTATTTATTTTTGTAGACAGCGAAGCAACCGCCAACAGCATTGACGAAACTATTTGGACATTTGATGCCGACAGTTTTGTGCCCCATAATTTACAAGGTGAAGGCCCAAAAGGCGGCGCACCTGTAGAAATTGGCACAACACCACCTGTTGGTAATCGTAAAGTATTAATTAACTTGGCCAATCACTTACCGGATTTTATTCGTCGGTTTAACCAAGTTTTTGATTTTGTACCCGTAGAGCCCATAGCCAAACAAGCCGCTCGTGAGCGCTTTAAAAAGCTACGTCAACTCGGTGCCAATATCACCACGCAAGATATTAATCGCTAACGCTCACTGCGTACAAAGCTAACTAACTCATTTAAGTACTTATTTAAGGTTCTGTGTAATGGATAAAACCTACAATCCGCAAGATATTGAACAGTCTCTATATCAAGACTGGGAACAAAAAGGCTACTTTAAGCCATCTGGCCAAGGCACCCCATATTCAATTATGATCCCGCCGCCAAATGTCACGGGTAGCTTACACATGGGCCACGCTTTCCAAGATACCATCATGGATACCTTAACGCGCTTTAAACGTATGCAAGGTAACAATACATTATGGCAAGTAGGTACTGACCACGCAGGTATTGCCACGCAAATGCTTGTAGAGCGAAAGCTTGCGGCAGAAGAAGGGAAAACACGCCACGATTTAGGCCGTGAAGCTTTCATCGATAAAATTTGGGAATGGAAAAACGAGTCTGGTGGCACAATCACTAAACAACTTCGCCGCTTAGGTGCTTCTGTTGATTGGGATCGTGAACGTTTTACTATGGACGATGGCCTATCAGAAGCTGTTAAAGAAGTATTTGTACGCCTTCATAAAGAAAACCTAATTTACCGTGGTAAACGCCTAGTAAACTGGGATCCAAAATTACACACTGCGATTTCTGATCTTGAAGTTGAAAACAAAGACAAACAAGGCCACATGTGGAACTTACGTTACCCACTAGCTGATGGCGTAAAAACGCAAGACGGTAAAGACTACATTGTTGTAGCCACTACGCGCCCAGAAACTATGCTGGGTGACTCTGGTGTGGCAGTAAACCCAGATGACGAGCGCTACCAAGACCTAATAGGTAAAGAGATTTTACTACCAATCGTTAATCGTCGTATTAAAATTGTTGCCGATGAACATGCCGATAAAGACAAAGGTACGGGCTGTGTAAAAATAACCCCTGCGCACGACTTTAACGATAACGAAGTTGGTAAGCGCCACAAGATGCCGATGATTAATATCTTCGACAAAGACGCGGCTATTTTAACCCAGGGTGAAACATACACCTTTGATGGTAAAGAACTTGAATTTGATGCGCCAATTCCTGAGCGCTTACATGGCCTGGACCGTTTTGACGCACGTAAAGCGATTATTGCTGAATTTGAAGAGCTAGGCCTACTTGAAAAAATTGAAGACCATGGCCTAACTGTTCCTTACGGTGATCGCTCTGGTGTTGTTATTGAACCACTACTTACTGACCAATGGTATGTACGTGTTGCACCACTTGCTGAACCTGCAAAAGACGCAGTTAAAAACGGCGACATTCAGTTTGTACCTAAGCAATACGAAAACATGTACTTTTCGTGGATGAACGACGTACAAGATTGGTGTATTTCACGCCAGCTTTGGTGGGGTCACCGTATTCCAGCTTGGTACGACAGCGAAGGCAACGTATACGTTGGTCGTGATGAAGCAGAAGTACGCCGCGATAACAATATTGCAGATAGCGTAGCGCTTAGCCAAGACGAAGACGTTCTTGATACGTGGTTCTCATCAGCACTGTGGACCTTCTCAACCCAAGGTTGGCCAGAAAATACCGATGACTTAAAAACCTTCCACCCATCTGACGTGTTGGTAACCGGTTTTGATATCATTTTCTTCTGGGTTGCACGTATGATCATGATGACGCTGCACTTTATAAAGGATGAAAACGGCAAACCACAAGTTCCTTTTAAAACCGTGTATGTAACTGGCTTAATACGTGACGATAACGGCGATAAAATGTCGAAGTCTAAAGGTAACGTACTTGACCCACTTGATATGATTGACGGCATTGGCCTTGAAGACTTAGTACAAAAACGTACTGGTAATATGATGCAGCCAAAACTTGCCGCTAAAATTGAAAAAGATACCCGCAAAGTATTTGCAAACGGTATTGAAGCACACGGTACCGACGCACTGCGCTTTACCTTAGCAGCGATGGCTTCAACTGGTCGTGATATTAACTGGGATATGAACCGCCTTGAAGGTTACCGTAACTTCTGTAACAAATTATGGAACGCAAGCCGTTACGTATTAATGAACACAGAAGAGCAAGACTGTGGCTTTAACGATAGCGAAAAACAGTACTCGTTAGCTGATCGCTGGATTCTAGGTCAATATGAAGCCACGGTTAAAACCTACACTGAGCACCTTGATAACTACCGTTTTGATTTAGCGGCGAACACGCTGTATGAATTCACCTGGAACCAGTTCTGTGATTGGTACTTAGAACTAACTAAGCCGGTACTATTTAAAGGCAATGAAGCTCAGCAACGTGGTACACGTCATACACTTATTACCGTACTTGAAAGCTTACTGCGTTTAATGCACCCAATGATGCCTTACATTACAGAGACAATTTGGCAGCGTGTAGCACCACTTGCAGGGCTTGAAACAACAGGCACTAGCATTATGGTTCAAGGCTTCCCTGTTTATAACCAAGCCAATGTTGATTCACAAGCAATGGATGACTTAGAGTGGGTTAAGCAATTCATTTTAGCGATTCGTAATATTCGTGGTGAAATGGATATCAGCCCAAGCAAGCCGTTATCAGTGTTACTAGCCAATGCATCGAGCGACGATGTGCGCCGTATTAACGAAAATGAATCGTTTTTAGCGTCACTCGCTAAGCTTGAAGCATTTACTCTGCTTGAAAACAAAGACGATGCTCCTGCGTGTGCAACCTCTTATGTTGGCAACCTTGAAATTATGATCCCAATGGCGGGGTTAATTGATGTCGAAGCTGAGCTTGCACGTATTAACAAGCAACTTGAAAAAGCTGAGAAAGGCCTAGCGCAAGTGCAAAACAAACTGGCTAACGAAAAATTTGTTAACAATGCACCTGAAGCGGTACTCGCTAAAGAAAATGCTAAGCTAGCTGAATTTACCGATGCAAAAACTAAGCTACTAGAGCAAAAAGTTAAAATAGAAAGCTTATAATTAAACCAGTACGGATGGCTTACGCCATTCGTAACCAGTTAATTTATAAGTATAAAAAAAGCCGCTTACTGCATTTGCTGTAAGCGGCTTTTTTGTGTCTAGGCTCTAGGCTCTAGGCTCTAGGCTCTAGGCTCTAGGCTCTAGGCAGAATTAGAATGTGTAGTTGTACTGAGCACCTAATAATACTGCATGACCTTTTGATTCAAAAGACCATTGCTGTGGTAGCGTTTCACTTTCTACTTTTTCAGTAAAGTTTTGTGTTTTACCACGTAATACGCTCACACCTAAATCAATGTTTGAGTTTTGATCAATCGCATAGTTACCACCAAACGAGAACCAAAAACGGTCTGTATCAGGGATAGAAATTGATAAATGCTGTTGTGATACTGGTGATTCATCAAACGCAAAACCAGCACGAAGCATTAAATTTTCACTGTACTGGTAATCAGTACCGATTGAGTAACGCATTGCATCAGAGAAATCTTCTGTTTTTTCAAACGCACTGAACTTGCCACCTGTAGGTGCAGTAACTTGTGCTTCTAATGAGTCAAAGCTGCTCCAACCTGTCCATAATACGCTGTAGTGAACGCCTAGCTTTTCATCTAACTGGTGAGAACCTGAGAACTCAGCAATTGCTGGTAGTGTAATTTCAACTGAGCCAGGTAATTCAACTTGACCGTTTAACCCACCAGGAATAAATGAAGGTAGTTCATTCGAGTACTCACCTTCAAAAGTAATATCTGTTTCTGTACGGTAATTAAAACCAAAGCGGCTATTTTCATCTAATTGGTACATTAAACCAACGTTTAAGCCGTAACCCATGTCATCACCTTCAAGGTGAACAGCATCAGCACTTGCAGGAATAGATGCAATAGCAGGGTTTACAGGAGGTACTACGCCAAACTTACGAATAATCTTCGCTTCTGCATAAATTGCATTTAAACCAATACCAAAACTGAACTGCTCAGATACTTTATAAGCAACACTTGCGTTCATGTTTACAGTAACAATTTCAGTTTCACCAGCAATTTGGCCAGCTGCGTAATCATCGTTAAACTCAGTGGCAAGGCCAAAGTTAGAAAATGCACCAAAACCAACCGATACTTTATCGTTTACTGGCATAGTGAAATAACCAGCAGGAATAATCGCGCTAGGTGCGATGCTGTCATCATCTAGTACGCTGTTATCTAAACCGTAGGCATTACCTGTGCCTTTTAGGCTAACATCAGGAATGACAGCCATAGCTGCAACGCTAAGTTGCTTCTCTTTAAACAACGTCATTAACGCTGGGTTACGAGCAACCACAGAGGCATCATCTGCTACAGACGCTTCACCTGCGTATGCACGACCTAAACCAGATACATTTTGCTCAGCAAGTTGAAAAGCCGCTGCAAAGGTATCAGCTGAAACAAATGCCAGCGATGCAGCAATAAGAGTTTTAGTAAATTTCATTGTTGTGTCCTTAGCCAAACTTACTGTTTGGATAGCTATGTGTGTTGTTATTAGAGTTTCAAACCCGCGTACACTACCTTAATTTTTTATAAAAAACCCTACTAAAACGCTAAAAAAGGCCAAAAAACACGTTTTTTAACGACAATTTAACAACTATTTAAAACTCATCGGAGCAGAAGTATGGTATTAGAGTATATACTCTAATGATATTAATTCTCATTTGCATTGACTTAACTTGCGTTGCAATTTACACTGCCAATAAAATCACCAAGGGAGAAAACAGTGATCATTTTACTTATTGTTACAGCGCTTACTTTTTGTGGCTTAAGTGTTTATTTCTTTTATAAAGCAAATTATTGCGCGTGTACGCAGGCAGGTAAATGTGACAACCCAGTTAATCTCTATTGGTTAGCAGCCATTAGCATGGCAATTATTTCTTTGGTTTTTTGCTGCTTAGCGCTGCATGTAGAATTAGGCACATTACTGTGGATGACGTTAATGGGTAATTGCTTTTTAGGTGGGTATATTTCTGCTAAAACAAACAGAAAAAGACGATGCAAAAATACTAAAGCAGTAAATGCTCTTTTAAAAGTCGAGGCAAGTTAATTTTATAATCAGCTGGTTTTACACTTGCTTGTATTTTTATTTCATTATTATTTGAGCTCAAATCAATATCTTTTGCGGTAACATGATGGTTGTGTTTTGCGTTATAAAAAAGCTTAACTTTGGGCTTGATTGGATTTGAATGATTACCTTCTAGCACCAAGGCCAAACGCTCATTGGTTAACTTAACAATAGTACCCACCGGGTGAACACCTAAACACTTAATAAACAGCTGTACTAACTCTGCATCAAATAGCTGTTTATTTGCCAACAAATAACGCAGTGCATTAATAGGCTCATCCCCTTCTTGATGGGGTCTATCTGCGGTGAGCGCATCGTATACGTCAACAATCGCTAAAATCCGAGCAGGACGACTTATCTTGCTGTCATCGACTCCTCGAGGATAACCAGAACCATCAAGGCGCTCATGATGATTTACAATCATATCTAACATTAAAGAGGTGATGCCTTTCCCACCTTTTAATAACCCTAGGCTTTGTGCAACATGCTTTTTTATTGCCGTCATCTCGTTACCCGTAACTTTGCCAGGTTTAGAGAATATTCCTTGAGGTAATTTGGCCTGCCCTAGGTCATGCATTAATGCCCCCATAGCAAGCTCCTGAACAACATCGCGTTTATACCCTAAATACTTAGCGAATACCGCTGTAAAAATGGTGCAGTTGATCATATGACGCCAGTTATAGCTATGCTTATCTTTAATGCGAGTTAAAATGGTCATTGCATGTTCATTACGAAATACTGAGCTGACTATTTCATTACTTATCTCATTAAGCGCATCAGTATTCAGTGACAAACCTGAGGTTAAATCACCAAAAATACTTTGTAATTTTCTGTTGTGGGCATCATAACTAACACTGGCTTTGGCAAACTCTTGTTGCAAGCTGACAACTCGCTTTTTACTAGCGGGCTTGTCTTGATTTGTAGCAGCGGCTTGTGGTTTTTCTTGTACTTTATATTTAGCCGGTACAGCCACATCACTTTTTGTAAAATCAATAAGAAGCTCTAGTACTCCTTCGGTAATTAAACGCTGAATTATAGATTTATCACGTACCAAACCACTGGTTTTAATTTTTATACCATCCACACTCTCCTGCTGCTTGGTCACGCTATTTACGTACATGCCGGGAATAAGCTCTGATATAGGTAAGGTAACTAACATAAATGTGAGGATTTCTATAATTAAGGAATATTTTCTTTTAATAGCATTATTTAGCTATAAAAGTCTAGCTTTTGAGTTTAGGGTAATAATAAATTATTAACACTAAAATCCTGCGACTGTTGATATTAAACTATAACCGCAGCACTGAGTATACGCCTAACGGTGTAAATTAGATTGCTACAAATATTATTATTTAACGGAGAATAAAAATAGGAGTTAATTTAAATAGCTACGATCGTTTTGAAGGGGAGTAAAAAGTAAAACGCAAATGGCGCTCTCGGTAGGGATCGAACCTACAACTCAGCCTCCGGAGGGCCACGTGATATCCATTTCACCACGAGAGCACATTTGTTGCCTCCACATCAACTCGCGATATCAATGCTTTAGCATGCGCAATAATAAAGGCATCTTTGTATAAATACCAGCATGATTCGTTTACATGTCTATAATTTAAGCTAATCACTTAACAAAAGGTAAAAAAAGCGCTATTTATTTATATTCTATAAAAAAACAGTAACGCTTTAGACACATATTATCTATTATTGTCACTGGACGGAAAGATTAAACACGAGGAAGTAATTATGAAGTTAATGTCAACAGAACAAGTTGCTGAGTTTTTAGGAGTTAAAGTCGAGCGAGTTAAACGCTTAACACGAGAAAGCTTACTTATTGCCAAAAGTGAAGATGCTAATGGCGAACCACAGTATGACGCCGATGAAGTAGCTAAATATAAAGAGCTAGCAGCTCGATTTGGTGGTTTGTAGCTAAACTTATAACTACTTGGGGATAAGCTGGGCTATTTATTGAATTAGATAATCCAGCTGCTCACACAATTTTTTAACCTTATCACTGACACCACGCGCAGAATACCAACAAATACAAAGCACTAAGAATACTACTTGATAACACTTTAACTTTTCTATCGAGGGACTAAAATTACACTGCTGAGGTAAATATGAATGATAGGTTTTCAGTAACTCCGCTTTTTGTATTTGTGTTAACTCAAAACTAACTGCTAATGCGGCTAAATCAAAGTAAACATCGTTAGTTTTAGCGTATTCAAAGTCAATTAAGTACATGCCCTCTGTGTTGAGAATAATATTTTCTTTAACTAAATCATTATGGCAAAAACCGTTATCTCTAGGTTGGCTATAAATATAGACTAAAGCTGATTCAACCCCCTGCTGATATTGCTGATAAAGTTCGGTGTCAGAGTAGTAATCAAGCTCGAACTTAATATCCATTGGCTCTGTTACGATATTATGTTGGTGTAAACTGACCAATTTTTTTATTAGTTCAGATGTGTAGTTGTCTTGCGCTATATCACCGTCAATATATTCAAAAATGGCTAACTTTTTTTCTTCATTGAGCCACATTGGTGCAGGACAAACTTTATACTCTGCAAAGCTTGCTTGCGCTGCTAAGCCTATAGATGGCCAGTGTTCCCGATAACTCTTTAATAGGTAAGCTTGCTGCGCTGTATGGACAAGGAAATTATCGTTACTTAAACCACTATACAAACGCTCACTACTGAGAACATTAAGTTGCGGGTCAAAAGCGCTAAATATAGCGCTTATATTGTCAAAGGTCATTGTGGCTCTTATAGCTGTGCTAGAGGCTTAGCTTGCTCTTGCTCGTACTCTTCATACCAGGTTTTAAACCCCCATGCTGCCATTAGCGTGTAGAAGATAAACAACGCAAGTGTTGGGTAATAGCCTTTTTCGTAATACAAGTACATCGAAGCGGCATCTATCACTATCCAATATAACCAATTCTCCAGCACTTTTTTGGCCACTAAATAAGTAGTAACAACAGCAAAACAAGTGGTAAAACTATCTAAATAGGCAAAATCAGCATGGGTATAATTAGTCATTATATAGCCCAAAATTATCGCAACTAAGGACGTTATACTGATAATGCCAATATGTTGACTTACCCGCCATGATGTAATTGCTAATTCCTGTTTACCTGCTCCACTCCTCCTCCATGCTAGCCAGCCATAGACTGCCATATACATATAATAAAAATGCAGCAATGACTCCATTAATAAAGCGCCATTCCAGTACATAATAGTGTAAATTAAGGTACTAAAGAATGCCGCAGGCCAGCACCAAAGGTTTTCTTTGATAGCTAATAAAAGGTAAGTCATAGACAAAGCCACTGCAATATATTCCCAGTGTGACATCGCAGTAAACCCAGCAAGAGTTTGGTTAATAAAGTCCATTATTGGCTCACTAAGCTATTAAGCATTATTCAGGAGAAAGATCACCAGAGAGAAATTTACAAACAAAAATAGCCTTGCCAAACTCTTCGTATGAACGTTTTATTTCAGTACTAAGTACCGACATTACTAAATCATAGTCACCAAAAATTTGCGTCGACAATGTGTTTGTAATCACTTTTAAATCATCATAGGTATTTAACCGGTCAATAAAACCTTTAATAAAGGGAATATAATCTTGATGAAGCGGGTATTTACTGATCTCTACTGATAATTTCATTTCAAACTCAACTTTTTAATTATTTGATTTCAACTAATCATTCAACGCAACTTAAATACAGTGTAAAATTACACTAACACTCGATATAACTGAGCTTATTATGGCACGCAGAATTACCTATACTTTTAAAAATCAACCGCGCGAAATTAACTTCGCAAAAGATAAATACCACGATATGTATCAGGCTATTGCGGCTGCTGAGGGTATCGATTTAACTAATTACTTAAACATGGTACGCCAAATTGAAATGACCTCTAAAGGTTCATCGGCGGTACGCAATTTTCGCGACCAAGAGTTTGCACGTATGGGCTTTAGCGATATTTACTTTATAAAAGAGTAACCATACCCAGTAAGCTAGCATCACGATCATGACAGCAATGTAAACTTACTGCATATCTTTAATAATAAACATTAGCGCTGGTACTCATAACTTACACGCGGTGTGATATTACACAATAACTCGTAAGAAATAGTATCAGCACATTGTGCAATCTCTTCTACTGGTAACTCTGGCCCCCACATAATCACCTTATCACCCACTTCGACGTTGTGCTCGTTATTACCTATATCAAGGGTGATCATATCCATAGCTACACTACCCACAATACCGTAACGATGCCCATTAATAATCACGGGTGTGCCTTCTTTCGCATGACGCGGATAACCATCACCATAGCCCAGTGCAACCACAGCCAACACCGTAGGTTTATCACTTTGCCAGCGGCCGCCATAGCCTACTTGCTCATGTGCCCCCACATTACGCACTGCTATCACTTTAGTGGTTAAGCGCATTACAGGCTTTAATTGGTGATCTTTACCTGTGTGATTAGCCATAGGCGATACACCATAAAGCATTAGCCCGGGCCGGACCCAATCACCATGGCCACTCGGCCACGCTATAATTCCCGCAGAGTTCGATAAACAATGAGCTTGTTGAACCTTTTGAGTTAAATTATCGAACAAAGTTATTTGCTGCACTGTTTTAGTATTTTTTACATCATCGGCACACGCAAAATGGGTCATTAAGTTTATTTTGTTTTGTGCATTTGGGCTGGCTTGTAGGCGCTGATAAAACATATCAAACTGCTCAGGCGCAATACCTAAACGATGCATGCCGGTATTTATTTTTAACCAGCAATTTAAAGGCGCATCTAGCTGCACACTTTCCAGCATTTTTAGCTGTATCTCGTCATGAATAATAGTTTGAAAATTATTCGCCAGTAAAATAGGTAAGTCTTCTTGATGAAAAAAGCCTTCTAGCAACACAATCGGTTTTGTAAGGCCACCTGCACGCAGCGCTAACGCTTCATCTATACGCGCAACCGCAAATGCATCTGCTTCATTTAAGTGTTGCGCAATAGTGACTAAACCATGCCCATAAGCATTCGCTTTAAGTACGGCCATTACTTTACTATTGGGCGCAAAGCGTTTTACCTGTGCTAGGTTATGTTCAAGCGCGGTTAAATTAATTTCAACAGTGGCTAAGCGCATTAGTAATCATCATCTACAGCAGGCCCTGCGTAATTATCAAAGCGAGAGAATTGACCTTGGAAGGTTAGGCGCACTTTACCAATCGGACCGTTACGCTGTTTACCGATAATAATTTCGGCAATGCCTTTTTCAGTACTGTCTTCGTTATAGACTTCATCACGATAAATAAACATGATCAAATCCGCATCTTGCTCAATAGAGCCCGACTCACGTAAATCTGAGTTAATTGGACGTTTATCAGCACGTTGCTCTAGAGTACGGTTAAGCTGCGATAGAGCAACAACCGGACACTGCAACTCTTTTGCTAATGCTTTGAGTGAGCGTGAAATTTCGGCAATTTCTAAGGTACGGTTATCTGACAAGCTAGGTACACGCATTAATTGCAGGTAATCGACCATGATCATACTAATACCACCATGATCACGTGCTATACGACGTGCACGTGAGCGAACATCGGTAGGTGTTAAGCCTGAGGCATCATCAACGTACATTTTGCCTTTTTCCATGAGTAATCCCATGGTTGATGAAAGGCGCGCCCAGTCATCGTCATCTAGCTGACCAGTACGTACTTTAGTTTGGTTAATTCGGCCAAGGGACGCCAGCATCCTCATCATAATTTGTTCAGAGGGCATCTCTAGTGAGTAAATAAGCACTGGCTTGTCTTGAGTCATTGCGGCATGTTCAGCAAGGTTCATCGCAAAAGTGGTTTTACCCATTGATGGACGCGCTGCCACAATAATTAAATCAGATGGCTGCAAGCCTGTAGTCATTTTATCAAGATCAGCATAACCCGTGCTCACACCGGTCACACCATCTTGTGGTGATTGATAAAGCTCTTCTATTTTATCAACGGTTTTTTCAAGTATGTTGTGAATGCTTTGTGGGCCTTCACTACTTTTTGTACGCTGCTCAGCAATTTTAAATACTTTACTTTCAGCAAAATCAAGTAAGTCGTGGCTAGTACGCCCTTCAGGATTAAAGCCCGCTTCGGCTATTTCATTGGCAACACCAATCATTTCACGAACAACGGCGCGCTCGCGAACAATACTTGCGTAAGCGTCAATATTGGCAGCACTTGGGGTGTTTTTTGCTATTTCGGCTAAATACGCAAATCCACCAATACCTGACAGCTGGTTATTTTTTTCTAAACTCTCAGAAATTGTGATTAAGTCAATCGGATCACCAATTTCAGCAAGAGCTGTCATCGCCTCAAAAATAAGCTTATGGGTACGGGTATAAAAATCCTGCGCCACAACAAGTTCAGCTACGCGATCAAATGCTTGGTTATCAAGCATTAAACCACCTAAAACAGATTGTTCAGCTTCTATTGAATGGGGAGGAACTTTAAGAGTGTCGACTTGCTTATCTGGTTTGGCCATAACTTCACAGTACTAAAATTGAATAGCTCTATTCTATCGACTTGGCGGGGCTGTGCAAATAGCAAAGCAGGAAATCTTTTCCTGCTTTTTGTTACTTAAAATAAAATAGCTAATTATTGACGTTTAAGTTCGATAACACCGCTAATAGTATTCATCTCTACGCTAGCATCACTGCCATTAGTATTAAACTTAATTCCACTTGCTGGGCCATATTTGGCTTTTTGTACTTGATCGTTAGTTAACTGGTTGTCAATTTTACCGCCAGCGTGTGCTTCCACCTCAAATTGTGCTGATAAATCAGCAGGGAAATAAAACGCAGCGTTACCACTAACAGATTCAAAACTCACATCAGCATCACTCAGAAGGCGGTTAATTTGTACCTTAACTTCGCCATTAACGGTGCTTATTTGTAACTCTTTAATTGTATCTAAATTAAAGTTAATATCGCCATTTACGTTTTCTAAGCGAATATCATTGGCCGTCGAGTTTGATGTAATATCGCCATTAACCGCACTAAAACGAACTTCACCACTAGATTGCTGATCATCAATCGAACCATTAACAGTTTCAAATTGAACTTTACCATTAAGTGCTTTTGCCTTGATGTCACCATTTACAGTGGTCAGCTTAATATCGCCATTAAGATCGTTTACTGTAATAGCCCCATTAACTACATCAATTTCAGTACCTTTTTGTAACTCTTTGGCCGTTATAGATGCATTAACACCCACAAATTCTAGCGCACTACTTTTTGGCATAAAAATAGTGAGCGTTGAGCCATTGTTGTTATTATCCCAATTAGAAAGTTCAGGCATTTTCACAATAAACTGGGTTTTATTACCCTGTGTTTTAAGTGTGTAGCCTTGTGCCTTATCATCAAGTTCACCGGTTACTTTAAATTGATTTTTATCCCAACCTGTCACTTTAATATCACCACGCTGGTTTTCAATGTGGATCACCCCAGCATTGGGTACCTCAATTTGCTGATCTATTTTTTCACCAGCAAATACGGCCATGGGTAATAAAGCGATCCCTAATATTATTGCTTTCATTTATTTCTCCTAGATGTGTTGCCAACGCGGTGCATGCACCTTGTTAATTAAGTCGAGTTGTTGTTGATAAACTTGCGCTAACATAGACAATAGCGCCTTGTTTTTCGGTTCATTTTCAAGAGTTTGCTTTATTGCTTGCTCTGCATCTTCAAGTTCTTGTAACTGTACTTGCCAATTGTCGGTCAATGCTGCTTGGCTTTGATATTGCACTAGTAAACTTTGTTTTTGTTTAGTAAAAAACTCACTCATTGCCACTGCAGTATTTGCCTCTGGTACTTTAAATAACAATACTGTGCTGACCAAAACCGCGGTAAAACATGCAGCAATGGAGGTGAGCTTTGGCCAATATTGATTAGTATTAATAGTGGGCTGATTATTAGCTATTATTGCGCGCTCAATCCCATTCCACAGTTCTTTTTTTGGTGGAATATTTTTATCTAACTGGGTTAAAGACTCATTTAAGTAGTCATCAAAATTTGTTTTACTCATTTTCATACCACTGCTTTAATAATTGCCTTGCACGATGATATTGCGCCTTACTAGAGCCTACCGCCATACCTAACAGGGTTGCAATTTCCTCATGCCTGTAACCTTCTACTGCATAAAGCACAAATACCATTCTTGCGCGCTCAGGCAGTCTAACAATTAATTTATCTAGCCCATTTAATCCGTTACAGTCATGTGCAGCTTGTTCATCCATTCCGCTTTGCTCAAAGCTAATTACTTTATTAAGCCAATGTTTTTGTCTGCGCACATAACTAATAGCAATATTACTGGCGACACTATAAAGCCAAGTGGAAAACTGCGAACGTCCATCAAATTGTGCTATTTTGTTCCATACTTGCACAAACACTTCTTGGGTAGCATCTTGTGCATACTCCTCATCGGCTATAAGCCTCAGGCATAAGCCATAAACTTTTGCTTTATGCATGTCATAGAGCGCTTTATAAGCTAACTGGTCGCCGTTTTTAACTTGATCAATAAGCATTTGCTGCACTTGATCAGTTATTGGCTGATTAGCGTCCATTAACATCGCAAATTTTTCCTGTTTATAATTATGTAATTGCAATTTAACTTATAAGACGCGCAGAAGAATAGAAAGGTTTAAATGAAATAGAAAATATTTGTAGAAAATGAAGCTTTATTTTAGAAACGTGCTTCATTTTACCCACAACAAACAATTTCTTGCTTTGGGTTATAAATTTTAGACACAAAAAAACCGTGCAAAGCACGGTTTTTTTTTAAACTTAATTCTAAAAATTAAGCTTCAGCAATAACGATTACTTTAATAGTAGCTGTTACGTCTGAGTGTACTGCGATTGCAACGTCAAATTCGCCAGTCTCACGGATAGTACCTAGAGGTAAACGAACTTCTGATTTAGCAACTTCAACACCAACAGCTGAGATAGCGTCAGCGATGTCACGAGTACCGATTGAACCGAATAATTTACCTTCGTCACCAGCTTTAGATACTAATGTAACTTCTGCTAATGCTTCAAGTTTGTCAGCGCGTGCTTGTGCTGCAGTTAACTGTTCAGCGATTTTTGCTTCTAGTTCTGCGCGACGTGCGTCAAACGTTTCAATGTTTGCTTTAGTTGCAGGAACTGCCTTACCTTGTGGGAAAAGGAAGTTACGTGCGAAGCCAGATTTAACTACAACCTGGTCACCTAGGCCACCTAGGTTAGCGATCTTATCTAGTAGAATAACTTGCATGTTTCTACACCTTTTAAAAACGTGTTAATCCGCTGCTTACTTATGTAAGTCAGTGTATGGAAGAAGGGCTAAGTAGCGAGCACGCTTAATAGCAGTTGCTAGCTGGCGCTGGTATTTAGCGCTAGTACCTGTGATACGGCTAGGTACGATTTTGCCACTTTCTGTAACATAGTTTCTAAGAGTAGCTAGATCTTTGTAATCGATTTGTTGTACGCCTTCCGCTTTAAAGCGGCAGAACTTACGACGTCTGAAATAACGTGCCATGAGATTAATTCCTCAAATAATTCTTTCTATATGCTGAGCATGCAAAACCAATTGGCTAAGGCCGTTACGACCTTCGTGGCGATTTAAAAAACCACTCACTTGCAATGCCTGCCCAACGTGCAAATGTTGAGTCTGTTGTTGCATTTGCTTACCACTGGCAACCACCTGAAGCCTAACATAACTATTACGGTTAAGATCTGCTTCAACTTGCATTGATTTATGTTCTACAACAAAAATACAATGCGGTATGCCCGCGGGGCTTTGGCTAAACTTGGGTGTTTTACAAACTACCCCCGATATAACCAGCTGATTCGTATATGGGCTAACCATTATAGTAACTGCTGACTACGTGCCATGCTAGGACTCAAAACAATTAAGCAGCTGGTGCTTCTTTCTTCTCTTCTCTTACAAGAGGAGACGCTTCAGTTACAGCGTTTTTAGTACGCATAACTAAGTTACGAAGCACTGCATCGTTGTAGCGGAAAGTAGTTTCTAGCTCGCTGATTACTTCAGTTGGTGCTTCAACGTTCATAAGAACATAATGAGCTTTATGAAGCTTGTTGATTGGGTAAGCCAGTTGACGACGGCCCCAGTCTTCAAGACGGTGGATAGTACCACCTGCTTCAGTGATAGAACCAGTATAACGTTCGATCATACCAGATACTTGCTCACTCTGATCAGGGTGAACCATGAATACGATTTCGTAATGACGCATGGATATTCCTTACGGTTAATAGAGCCTTCTACCGTTTCGGCCGGTCGGTTTAAGGCAAGGAATTAATAGTTTAAAAGCCGAAATGAGCGCGCATTTTACGCTTAGTAGGATAATTAAGCAAGCAGGTTTTTTAAGCTTTGATAGATAAGTGTTAAAGGTTTCGGGTTTCGGGTTTCGGGAAGACATTATTGGATACTCCCTTTATATCAACAAATAAAATAAAGATAAGTGCTTAATATTTACGGGGTAGACGCCGAGCTTGAAAAGCATAGCTTTAAATTATTTAAGCTCTACATTTGCTTCTAAAATATAAACATTTACTCAAACCTAAAGCCGTGCAATTATCAAGCAACACATTATTAAATAAGGATATTTATGAAGCTTTTATTATCGCTTGTATTAATACTTACTTTTAGTACCTCTTTTTTAAGCTATGCAAACACCGCTACAACCGACATAACCGTGGGTAAAAAAGTCATTCTTCAATCAAAAATACTTAACGAAGACAGACCTCTCAGAATTTTCATACCTGAAACCGTAAAAGACGAGCAGCCCCTTTATGTTATTTATTTACTTGATGGTGTTGAACACTTTCATACGGCGTCTGGCGTAATCAAATCCCTTGTTGATTACGATCAGATACCTAATGCCATGCTTGTTGCTATTGATACAACTAACCGTGTTCGTGATTACTTACCCAAAGTACAAGGCGAACCTAAAACGGAGTTTCAAACCTTTGTTAAAAGTAAATGGCCTGACGCAGGGCAAACTGACAATTTTTTAAAATTTGTGTCTGACGAACTCATGCCCTTCATAAATAGCAATTACTCCACTAACGGCTACAGCACCTTAATTGGTCACTCTAATGCTGGTACATTAGCGCTTTATACTTTAGTTAATCAGCCTGAATTGTTTAACAACTACATAGCTATTAGCCCAAATAGTTGGTGGAGTGACGAAGAGTTAAAAAATAATATTATTAAATACACTAAAAACCCTAAAGGTGCTCAAGAGTTATTTATTAGTGTAGCGAGTGAAGGCGCACGTTTTTATACAGGTGCATTAAATACGTTAGTAAATTTAGAACAACAAATGCCCACACAGCTAAAATGGGAATATAAGCATTACCCTACTTTTACTCATATGGGCACCATACTGCCAGCACTTAGCGATAGCTTAATTCACTTATTTAGCGACCTAATATTTAAAGTGACTGACGAGCACGGAAAATTTGCGGATGTATCATTGATTACCGGTTATTACCAAGCACTTAGTGATAAGTACGGATTTGAGCTTAAAATTCCACAAGATGTGTACGTAGAATTTGCGCATAGTCAGCAAAAGTTTGGTAACACTAAAAAAGCTATTTCCACACTTAAACGCTTTACTAGCGATTATCCTAATGCTGCATACTCCCACATGCGATTATCGCAAGGTTACACGGCTGACAAACAGTTTAAAGAAGCCGTTACCAGCATGACACACGCACTAGAACTTGCTAAACAGAACTCGCGTGACCCATTGTTAATCGATGCGCTCAAAGATATGGTGAATGAAGCACAAGAAAATTTGTAGCTCATTAATTTAAAGCATTACGAGCTTCGCTTGTCGCGTCAGCAAGCTGTACGCATACACTAAAGAAAGCATTAGCCTATAAAAAAACCGATGCTTAAACTAAACATCGGTTTTTATTTTACTGAAAGCTGACAGCTAAAAACTGACCGCTTGTATTTATCACTTCCCTATCGCTTCTTTGGCGAATAGGTGTTTGATTGGGCCTAGGTTATCAACGAGTGATAGCCCTACTCCCCGAATCAGCTTTTTAACTGGGTTTGCACCTTCAAATAGCTCTTTGAGCCCTTGCATCATGGCGATGTGTTTTTGTGCGTCGAGCTTACGGGTGCGCTCGTAATCACGCAGTGTGCGCGTACTGGCAAATTCTTTGGCGTCTTGACTTAGTAGCTCAATTAAATAAGCGGCATCTTTTAGGCCCAGGTTCATACCGAGCCCTGCTAATGGATGAATGGTATGCGCTGCATCGCCCATTAACACCACCTTGCCATTAACCCATTGTTGGGCGTAACGCATTTTAAGAGGGAATGCGACGCGCTTACTTTGCACTTCACATAAACCACATTGGCCATCTATGGCAGCCATAACTGCTTTATTAAAGGCGGTGTCGTCCATTGCTAACAATTCATCACAATGATTCGGGCTGGTTGACCACACAATTGAATGAGTATGCACATCGCTTAGTGGTAAAAACGCTAGTGGCCCAGTTGGTAAAAATACTTGGCGTGCGGTATTTGCATGTGACTCTTTGGTTTTAACTGTCGCCACTAACGCATGGTGATCGTAATCTTTAAAGCTCAATGCCATATTAAACTGTTTACGAATCGCTGAATTTGCGCCATCGGCCGCCACCAGCAGTTTAGCAATAATAGGCTCGCCAGTTTTTAAATTAATAAATACGTCAGACTCACTTTGATGTATTTGCTGATACTCAGTATCAAACATAAGTGTGGCATTACTTTGTTGCTCAAGCTCTTTTATTAATGCAAAGCGAATAATGTCGTTTTCAACAATGTGCCCTAAATGCTCAAGCTCAAGTTGCTCGTTATTAAAGGTTATTTTTCCAAAGCTATCGGCATCGCGAACATCCATATGCGTATAAGCACAAGCACGCTCAGCTATTATGTATGGCCATACATTTAACTGCTCGAGCAAGGTTTGGCTGGCAATACTTAGTGCACTAACTCGTAAGCCATAATCATCGCTAGGTGGAGCTTGAGTTGGCGCAGCATCTAACACAGCCACGCTAATATTCGCTTTAGCAAGCCCGAGCGCCAGCGTTAACCCAACGCAGCCACCACCCACTATACAAACCTGTACTTGTTTCATAAACGTGTACCTTGTTTAACTTGACCCATTAATTGTTTTGCTAATGGGGCTTTTAATGCAGGGAATAAATCCATTGAAAATAGCCCAATACTTCGACCAAGCGCTAACACCCGTGATGAATTTGAAAAAAGTCGAACCAAGGCATCGGTCAATGTCATTACGGTTTTTATATCATCACTGCGCTTGATTGAATATTGACGAGTAAAAGCATAGCTACCTAAATCATGTTCACTGTTTGCAATTAAGTTACTCAGCACTTGTACATCTCGCAACCCTAAATTAAAGCCTTGTCCTGCAATAGGATGAATTGCGTGTGCCGCGTTGCCTATCACCACTGTGCGGTGCGTCGTTAACGATTCTATTTGCCCATAAACTAGAGGGTAGCTAGCGCGCATACCGACTTTTATAAACTGTCCTGCTCGATAACCAAAGGCAGTTTGCAGCGCACTTATAAAGTCTGGTTCACTTAGCGACATATACTGCTCAATATGTTCTTGGCGCATACACCATACTAACGAATAGCGGTTATTACTCATGGGTAATAAAGCCATTGGGCCATTTTGGGTAAACCGCTCAAACGCCTGATGATGGTGTCCACCAGCGACTTCTATATTGGCAATAATCGCACCTTGTTCATAAGGCTGGGTATTGAAGCCGAGCCCCAATAAATTACGAGTTGGCGACTGTGCACCGTCGGCAATCACCAACAGCTTAGCACTGAGTTTTTCGCTACTTTGTAATGTAAGTTCATTACTATCGGCGTTTTGTTTTATCGCTGTTACGCTATCTGGGCAAAAAAGCGATATGTTTGATTGCATTAAACGCTGATGCAGCGCTCTGCCAAATGGGTTTACCTCTACCACATAACCTAATGAGGGTTTTGCAAACTCATCACACTGTATATGGGTTTTACCAAAGTGCCCTTTGTCTGACACACTCACTTTTTTTATGGCGGCAGCATAGGGAGCGTTCATTTCAAATAAATTGAGGCTTTGTAAATACTCTACCGACTGCTGGGCAAGTGCGATGCTTCTGTCATCAAAGCTTGGGTGATAATCAGTGGTTACTCGATTTGCTTCAATTACAGCAATATTTAAGCTGGGATTTTTTTTACTTATACTCAGAGCACAACTTGCGCCAACTAAACCACCACCAATTACTACAATATCAAACTGCTTAGCCACTTTTATCTCCAAGCTTATGCGTTTTTAGCGCTTTGCATTAACGCTTCTATTTCACTAATTGTTTTAGGCACGCTAATGGTTAAGTTGTCGTGACCTGAATCAGTTACTAATAAGTTATCTTCAATACGAATACCTATACCTTGGTATTTTTGAGGCGCATTTGAGTCTTTACTAATATACAGCCCAGGCTCAATGGTTAGCACCATACCCGGCTCTAAGACACGCTCTTGGTTATTAACCTTGTAATCGCCCACATCGTGAACATCGAGTCCTAACCAGTGACCAAGACCATGCATGTAGTATTCTTTACAGGCACCTTGTGCCATTAATTCATCAAAATCGCCGGTTAAAATACCTAAATCGAGTAACCCTTGGGTTAGTACTTGCATAGCGAGTTTATTTGCCTGAGATAAAAGGCCACCGGGTTTTATTTCGCTAAATGCGATTTCTTGCGCTTTAAGTACAATATTATAAAGCGCAGCTTGCTCAGTGCTAAATTTACCGTTAACGGGGAAAGTACGTGTTATATCGGCGGCGTAGCCTTGTAGCTCACAGCCTGAATCAATCAGTACTAAGTCGCCATTGTTTAATACGTCGCTATTTTGGGTGTAGTGCAAAATATTGGCGTTATCGCCACTGCCGACAATAGTGCCATAAGCAGGATGTGGCGCACCGTTCATTGCATAGTGATGATGAAGCTCTGCCTCTAGTTGAAACTCGGTTGCGCCAACGTGGGAAAAACGCATGGCTCGCATGTGTGCTCGAGCGCTTATTTCACAGCCCTCACGCATAATGTTAATTTCGCCTGGCGATTTAAATAAGCGCATTTCATGCAATAAAGGGCGAATATCTTTAATTGTACTCGGTGCTGTATCCCCTTTTTTAGGGGCACTGCGCAAAGTGTTAAGCATTGAAAATACTTTGCCATCAAAGGCAGGATACGTCCCTTGTGCATAAAATAAAATCTGTTGGCCGTTCACCAAATTCAATAATTGTTCATTTAGCTCACTAAGTGCATAAGTTTTGTCGAATAAGTATTCGCTTTGTGCTTTTTCAAAACCAATGCGTCTGCCGTGCCATACCTCTGCAAGTTTGTCTTTATCTAAACAAAATAATAGTGAGGGTGTATCACTGTTTTTGCAAAGCACCAACACGGCATCGGGTTCGTTAAAACCAGTTAAGTAAAAAAAGTCACTGTCTTGTCGAAACGGATAATGAGTATCACGGCTACGCGTGAGCTCTGTTGCAGCGGGAATTATAGCAATACTGTTATTATCCATTGCCGCCAATAAACGCTCGCGGCGCGCTTTAAACTCTGACTTTTGTATTTCAACCATTAATAACTAACCCATTACTTTTATTGTGTTGCTCAATTAATGCAGTGTTTTTTTGTTGCTTTGTGGATTTTGCTCTTTGCCTAGCTCAGCAAAACACAATAGCGCCGATACGCGGACGTACTCAATCACTTCATGCAGTGCTTGGCTATCTTCTTCGGTTTCTTCAAAGGTTGTATCTAGGCGTGTAATCTCGCTAAAGTCGCTGATCACTTCTTTTACATCTGCCGACAGCTTGCCATAATCTTTTTGCTTTAAGCCAAAACCCAACATAAACCCAGCTACCCATGATACGAGCCCGTTAGCCTGATCGATGAGTGTTTCGTCATCACTAGGTAAAAACAAGTCAAATTGAAACTCTTCGTTATTAAAACTTTCAACCACTTGTTGATAAATTTGGCCAAAAAACTGTTTTAAATCGTTGCTAAACGACTCGCCATCATTAAATACATCGCTCAGTAAGCCTAAATACTCTTTATCGTCAATGCTTAGCCCACAAGCAAGTAAACCGCTAATAACGCCATGCGCTTCTGCGGGTGATACAAATATTTCGTTTTTCTCTAAAAGAAGTTGGGCTTTTTCGTAATCTGGTAAGTTATTCATAATGACGTCTTCGCTTTGCTAATTAAAGCAATGCTACCACTCGATAAAAAGCAACTCCAATGAATTCTATGACTGAGGTCAAAAGCAAGCGATTGAAAAGCTGATTAAGTTCAAAAAGCAATCTTAAAAGTAAATACAAGATTAAATTTGCAGAAAAACTGAGCGAACAGTTTAATTTTTTACGATTGGGGTTTAAGGATTGGAATATGTCTTATATACTAAATTTGTTCCCTGGGGTGCAGGAGCTTGGTTAAGTCCCTGAGCCGATAAATTTTATACCAGGATTTTTGTTCGTTTACTATTGTGCAAGCTCGGCATGTACCGAGAAGCCTACGGTAAACCGCAGATTTCCGCCCTGAAACCTCAAGGTTTCAGGACTGACACCGGGCACCGCATTCTCGGGGAACACCTTCCTTTATAGCTTAGGTTCTCAAGCATTTCTTTATAACTAAATATTCCCTATCTTTCGTCTTTAAATATATCGAACTGCGTTTCCACAGCCCGATATTAAACTTATTTCTAACACCTATCCCTTTGTCTTTTTAATGCCTAACACTACTTAAACCAACCTTGAAAGCGCTCCATCAGCATATAGTTAACGGGAACAAGTAATAAGGTTATAAAAGTCGCAAATATAATCCCAAATCCTAAGCTTACTGCCATAGGTATTAAAAACTGCGCCTGAGTCGCCTTTTCAAACAGCAGCGGCATTAAACCTATAAAAGTGGTTAAACTGGTAAGCATAACTGGGCGAAAGCGCGATGCGCCAGCAAGTTTAACTGCCTCTATTAAATCGCCACCTTCGCTGCGTTTTTTATTAATGAAATCCACTAATACAAGCGAATCGTTCACTACAACCCCTATTAACGCAAGCATACCTAGTAGGCTCATAATGGTTAAATCCATACCCATTATCCAGTGCCCTACTACTGCGCCAATCATGCCAAATGGAATAACACTCATAACAATAATTGGTTGCATGTATGACTTAAACGGAATGGCCAATAACGCATAAATTATAAAAAACACAAACACTAACGCCCAAGCCAATGAGCCAAACGACTCTCTTTGCTCTTTGGCTTCACCTTCGAGTTTGTAATCAACACCTGGGTATTGCTGCATTAACTCGTCTAAATATTGTGTTAGGTCGGCTTGAAGCACCGTCATGTTGGTGTTGTTTTTTTCAATATCAGCCGTCACGTTTAGTGTGCGATAACGATCAATACGGTTTATGGTTGATGGGCTTTGTCCTGCCGTAAGTGTTGCCACGTGCGACAATGGCACAGAACCGCCATCGGGAGTGCTTATTAGTATGTTTTGTAAATCAGCTACAGAGCGGCGCTCGTCAATAGGTAAACGAACCATTACACGCACGTCGTCTCGTCCGCGTTGAATACGCTGAACCTGCGAGCCAAAAAACGAATTACGCACTTGTCCTGCCACATTTACACGGTTTAAACCAAGCGCCAAACCTTGTTGCGTAAGCTCTATACGCAACTCTTCTTTACCGTCAGACATACTGTCGGCAATATCAAACACCGTTGGGTACGTTGTTAAACGATTTTTAATATTATCAGCTACATCTTGCAATATTGTTAGTGAAGTACCACTTAGTTGAACGTCTATTGGGTCTGAACTTCGGCCAATTTCAGCTCTAAATGTTAGGCTTTCAGCGCCAGGAATAACACCAATTAAATCGCGCCATTCACTAGCAAGCTCTCGCGAACCTATATCTGACTCACGCTGCTCAGCAGGTGTAATCTCAAAGCGTACCGCTCCGGAGTTAGACGCGCCACCGCGTCCGCCAGTAGTGGCTAATATATTTAAAATAACGCTTTCGCCTGTATTAGGATCGCGATATTTGTCTTGTAATTGCTGCGCTTTTTCGGACATATCAATCACGTATTTATTGGTTACTTCAAACGGTGTACCTGTTGGCAGTGTTAGATTGACTCGTACAGTTTCGCTAGGAATTCGTGGGAAAAAGATAAACTTAGTCCAACCACTGGTGATCATGGTTAAAATAATAAAAAATACCCCCACAAATAAACTAACCGTTGCTAGTTTATGGCGTAAAGCAGTGTTTAATATAGGTTGGTAATATTTTAAAATTGCACTTTCAAAGCCATCAGCAAAACGTTGTTGAATCGCTTCAAACTTAGATGGTTCACCTTTTTGATGGCGTAGTTTTATGTATTTTAAATGTGCTGGTAACACAAATTTAGATTCAATTAGCGAAAACAATAAAACTGGAATAACCACTACCGGAATTTGTGCAAATAAGGCGCCGCGCGCCCCTTCAATAAATGCTAAAGGTAAAAAGGCAGCAACGGTAGTCAGTACACCAAAGGTAACCGGAGTCGCAACTTCTTGAGTACCCAAAATAGCAGCCTGCTCACCCGATTTTGCCGTTTTTAAATGGGTATACACGTTTTCGCCGGTTACTATGGCGTCATCTACTACAATACCAAGTACTAAAATAAAGCCGAATAAGCTCATTATATTTAACGTTACACCAAAAATTGGCATCGCGATAAATGCGCCCATAAACGATACAGGAATACCAATAAACACCCAAAATGCAATTGCTGGGCGTAAAAATAGCGTGAGCAGTGCCAGTACTAAAATACCACCTTGTAAAGCATTACTGGTTAAGGTGGCGATACGGCTTTTAACTAACTCTGAATCGTCATCCCAATAGCTTAGTTTAAAACCTTGTGGTAGCGTGGCTTGCTGTTCTTCAATGTAGTTTTTAACATCGTCTGCCACGGTTATCGCGCTTTGCGGGCCAATTCGGTAAACGTCTATAAACGCCGCTTGCTTACCATTAAAACGGGTGCGTACTGGCGTTTCTTCAAAATCGTCTTTAATTGTAGCAATATCACCTAAGCGGATAATCGTTCCGTCGGCTTGGTTTTTTACTACTATGCTGGCAAATTCATCTTTACGATAAGCCTGCCCTTTTGAGCTAATTAGTACATCGCCACCTTCTGTTTTTAAGTTACCAGCAGAAATATCAGAACTTGAATTAGCAATAGCACTCGATATTTGCGCAAGGCTTAGGCTGTACTGGCGAAGTGTGTCTTGGCTAACTTCAATGGCTAACTCGTAGTCTCGTACACCACTTAGCTCTACCTGCGTTACGTTAGGCAAACGCAGTATTTGATCTCGCACTTTTTCTGCATATTCACGCGTTTCTTTTTCGCCGTAATCGCTTGATACGGTAACGGCTATTACTTCTCTTTTACGCTCAGCCAGCGCAACAATCGGTTTTTCTGCATCGCCAGGAAACGTATTAATCGCATCTACTCGGCTTTTAATATCAGCCAACAGTTCACGAGGATCGTAACCACTTTCAACCTCAATGGTTACAGAGCCTGAGCCCTCTGACGAGCGGCTAAATATTTGTTTAATGCCCTCTAGGTCTTGCACGGCCTCTTCTATACGAATTGTTACGCCCTGCTCTACATCTTCAGGGGTTGCACCACGCAGGCTAACACCTACGCTTATCATGTCTGTTTCGAAAGACGGAAACACCTCAAGTGGTATTTTACTCGATAAACTAAATAGTCCCGACAACAACAAAGTTACTAACAATAAGTTGGCAGCAACATGGTTTTTGGTAAACCAAGCAATCATGCTTTATCTCCTTGCTTGGCCGCGCGACGATTTTTTATTAACTCTTCAACACTAATACCAAGCTCTTTTGCTTTTTGCTCTAGCTGCTCACGAGTCGGGCGCTTATTTTTAGGTACTTTTTCTTTTGGCTGTGCACCTAAAATACTCACTTTAGTGCCTGAGCTTACTTGACCTAGCGGCGTGACAACTAATTTATCGTTCGCTTTTAAACCGGTTTTGATCATTGCTTGATTGGCGTTTTGCCATGCAAAAGTAACGTTTTTACGCTTTAATACATCACCTTCAACCACATAAACATAAGCACCTTGATAAATTGTGCTGTTAGGAATGATCAACGTATTTTGCACTGTTTTACCCGCTATTTGCGCCTTAATGTATTGCCCTATTTTAATTGGATACTGATTACTGGCGGTTGATTTATATGGGTCGTCTATTTTTGCTACCACGTAAAGTTGCTGCGCGTTTTCGTCAATAGCGCCTTCAGTGCGTGCAAGTTGGCCTTGCCATGTTTGCTCACCCACTAAATCAGAACTAAATTTAACTAACGAACCCGCTTGGTTTTTAGCACCATCACGGTATTGCTCTGGCAGGTTAACAAACGAAAGGTCTTTATTTTTTATTGGTAAGCGAATTTCAACACTATCAATAGCGTAAATAGTGGCAAGTTGGGTATTGTTACTCACTACTTGACCTAAATCGACACTGCGACTCAGTATGCGCCCAGCATAAGGTGCAGTAACCTTTGTCCGTTCTAAATCAAGCTCAGCTTTTTCAAGAGCAGCTTGAGCCGATAGCACTTGTGCTTGCGCAGCTGCTAATTGCGGCTCACGTAATACCAAGCTGCTGGCTTGGCTTGAACCACCAAGGCGCTTCCAATCAGTTAGTGCTTGTTGCCCGCGGGCCTTTTCTTCTAATAAGCTTTGCTCTGCTGTGAGTAAATTAGCTTGAGCAGATTTAACCTCTGCCTGATGATCTCTATCATCTAGCTTTAATAACACGTCGCCTTTTTCAAAAAAACCACCTTCTCTAAACTCATCGCTCACTTCAATTATTTGCCCAGATGCTTGAGCAACAAGTAAGCTTTGTGTTCGAGGTTTTACCGTACCGTAGCTGTCTATCATTACTTGATAACTTTGAGGCACAAGCTCAAGTACAGACACACTAATTGCTGCTTTTGGTGCTGAACTAAAGCGTCTCGCCTCTGGCGGATTACTCTTAATAAAAAATACAATTAAAAGAGCGGTAACAACAACCGCGGCTGGAATAATAATTTTAGCTGTTTTAGTGTTCATCGTTATTGCTCTTTAAGTCGCTTGACGGTTTTTCAAAATCACCACCAAGGGCAACATATAGGTTAATTCTATTTGCGATTAATTGGTTTTTAATTTGTATTAATGAACTTTGCGCATCGAACGAGCGCCCTTGTGCATCCAATACTGTGGTGTAAGTGACCAAGCCACTTTGATATTGCTCAAACGATAACTGCTCGGCCGCAAGTGCATTTTTTTTTGCTTCAAGGGTACTGGTGTACTGCGCTTTTAAAGACTGCTGCTGCGATATTGCATTTTCTACATCAGCAAATGCATCGTACAGAGTTTGCAAGTATTGTTGCTCTTGCTTTTGAGTATTCAGACGCGCTATCTCTTCATTGGCTTGTAAACGCCCTCCCTCAAAAATAGGTGCCGAAATACTTCCGAGTAAAGACCATGCGAGGCTTGAAGGAGAAAACAAATCACTCACTCGATCTGTACTATCACTTAAGCTTGCAGTTAAATTTAAACTCGGAAAGCGCTGTTTATGCGCATAAGCCAGTGACGCATCACTAGCTAATAACTCGTACCAACTGGCAAGTAATGCGGGCTTTCGGGTAATGAGCTCTGAAGGAATACCAACTGGAATTTCGGTATCAACAACCGGTAAGTCAGTGCTTGCTGCAATAGCTCCTTTTGGGTACTCACCTAGTAAGCGCTCAAGCACTCGCGCTGCACTTGATAAACTCGCTGTTTGAGTGGCAATACGTGAGCGTTCGTTATTAAGCTCATTGCGGGCTAAATAAACATCAAGCGCTTCGTTTATACCTTGGCGGTAACCCGATTCAATTATATCGAGGTTTTGCTTAGCATTTTCTTCACGGCGCTTATATAAATCAAGTAGCTGCTGCGCAGACATAACATCAAACCAGCCTTGTACAACATCTGAAACTAGTTGCTGTTTAGCTTGTTCAAAACGCGCTTTTTGCGCTAAATATGAAAGGTTAGCTTCTCGTTTTGAATCTGACAGCTTACCCCATAAGTCAACTTCGTAATTTAAGTTTAAGCTGACAGAGCTGGCATTATTATAGCTAACAGGCCGGTTACCTTTACTGCGGCTAGTACGCGAAGATAAATCTAAACTAGGCCAAAGAGCTGATCCGGTTGCTATTAGTTGCTGCTTAGTAATAGCGACATCATAGCTGGTTTGTAATAGTTGTTGGTTGTTTTTAAGCGCTTGTTCTACGTATTTATTAAGTAATGGCGTGTGCAGTTGAGTTAACCATTCATCATCCACTTTTAATACCGAACTTGCTGATTGTTGCTGCCACTGCTGTGGTAAATTATTTGGAGCTTGTTGGCGCTGCGATGGGTTTAAGTTACTCACACAACCGCTTAGCATTATAATGCTTATTGCTAATAAAGATGGCTTATATTGCCACATCATGTTTAAACCTGATTAGTGCTATTTATGAATGTTATTCAATCACTTTAACAAACGTTGCTCAATTGACTTTACATAACATTACATAGCTTGCGATTAGTTTATAAGTGTATTTAATACGCCAAGCACTAACGTAATATTCACAAATAAATGAGTAAGCTAAGCTTTAACCAAAGAATTAATTGAAACTCTTAAAAAGTAGATATAGAAAAGACGGCAGGGTTTGCTGTTGGCATTACACCAGCTAAAGCGGCAAAAAATTGTCAGGAACAATTTTTAACATCTGAAAGATGGCCCGAAGGGGGAAATACAAGGGTGTATTTTATAATCGAACGTAGTTCGATGCCGAACAATGGCTAAGCTAAATTCAGAAACAAAAAAGCCCCGCATGTGCGAGGCTTTGTATAAATGGTGCCTCGACCCGGAATCGAACCAGGGACACGAGGATTTTCAATCCTCTGCTCTACCAACTGAGCTATCGAGGCACTTAAAC